>JAIRUO010000138.1 GCA_031254385.1 Treponema sp.
AACCTAACCTTTATGGTGATCAAGGGCTTGGAGCGTTATCAGCGCTGGGATTTGGCCAGGGAATGTGCCATACGGCATCTTTACTTTATACTGGATTCCATGAGCCCTGACGGGAGCCACAACAAAGGCAACCTTTGGGAGGCGTATTTGCCGCTAAAAGAAGGACCTGCCCAATGGCCGGGGAGGCCGGAGTTTCCCCGGCCCCAGTATTTAAGTTATGCTGCGCTCTCTACTATCTGCCTTAATATAGAAAATATAGTCGGCCTTTCCATTTCCCTGCCACGCAAGACCGTTGACTGGATCATCCCCAACCTGGAAATCATGGGGGTAGAGAATCTTTCCTTGAAGAAAAATATGATCACCATACTCTCCAACAAAAGCGGCAGGGGCTGGGAGATTCACATGGAAAGCGAAAAACTCTACTATTTTACCATTAATATACTTGGAAAAAAGAAAAAAACCTTACCCATCCCTTCGGGGAAATGCTCCATGCTGATAGATAAGCTATAGGGGTTAGGGGTTAGTAAAGTCGGTTCACAAAAGAAGCTCGTAGAATGTTTCTCCCCTTGAGCCGTCCCATTCCTTAAATACCGCTGCTTTTTTTACGGGAAGATCAGGCAGATATTGAAAAAACGAATCTGTAATCAGGACATGGGTTTGGTATCGTTCTGTCAGGTTTGAAAGGGTCCTGGCCTTGATTACCGGGGCGCCAAAAACCGAATAGCCTGTAAGGGGACGCCAGGTAAAGGCGCATAACCCTGAATCCATGCCAAAAGACCAGATCTTTGTGTCATCGTTCTTTAACAGTTCCGAAATAACTCCAACAGCCCGCAGAGCAGGAGCTCCTTTAGCATGAATGCCAAGGGCTGAATCCACATCGGGCCCCAGGATTACAGTTTCAGGAGGCGATCCAAAACAGGCCAGGACTATATCTCCGCCGTTTCCCGCAATCAGTCCCCCTGCCTTCTTAAAAATATCGCCGCACTTTTCCCAATAAGCGGCAAGGGCAGCGGCAGCCGATTTAGGGTTATCCCTTTGTTCCTGGATAAAGAGGGCAGGATTTTTAACAGCAACAACAGCGGCCTCAAGGGTTATGACTTCGCCAGGGACGGGTTTTCCCGCTTTGATGAGCTGCTTTAACCCGGAAGCAGAAACATTGGGGCCGTAACTGGAACGGAAAAAACGCTTATGGCGGCGTTTTAGCATAAGCGCCCATATAAATGAAATCAGAGTAACGGTTCCGACTGCGGCAACAGGAACCAGGGGATCATACCATATACCGGTAAGGACAAAACTTACAGAAAGGCCCAGAATTGAAATAAAGGCAATAAGCAATCCGTAACACAGACCGGCAGCTACCTTTTTTTTACAGATCAGCAGTGCCGATATTAAGGCCAGAACGAAGGCGCCAATTAAAAGCGGGAATTCGTCTCCAGGTGTAATAGAGCGGCCTGTAAGTATGCTGTTTGCCAGCAGCGCCGAAGCTTCAGTATCTGTTGTAAAACCTGGAACAACAGAGTAGTTTCCCAATATGCAAAAGGAATTAATAAGCGCGGATTCCAGTTTTGTTTTCGATACTAGGAGTTCCTGATATTTTTGCCTAAGTCCAAATAGTAGTACTAATTCATTGACATCAGTTATATTATTTTGCGCATTACCATAAAGAAAATGATCCAGGCTCGAAAAATAATTGCTTCTGGCATTCTTCCAAAAGGCCTTATATAATTCCGTGGGATTCTGCAATAGATCCTCTCTTGCGGAAAGAGCATGATCATATAAATAGAGGGGATTTTCTTCTCCGGGGGTGCGGAAACGAATGCTTAGAACCTCGGCTTCCCCTAGAAGACGGCGAAGTCCCTGATCCGCCTCTTCATAATCCAGAAAATCGCGTAACTTTATATTCCTAAAACCATCCCCGGAATGGGGGATTTCAAAAAGCAAGGCCCCGTCTTTATCAAGAGGTATTTTTCTGACTGTTCCGCTGTTTCTTTCTGTAAGAACAAGAACAGGCCCACTAAAGAAAGGCCAAGTATCCTCTGATTGATGAATTTCCTGGCTTTGAAACCTGTTTTTTAATGCGCCATAAATTATATGCTCAGAAACCGCGCCTTCTCCGCTAAAGCCAATATCAAAAGGAAGTATACGGCGCAGCACTCCGTCCTTATCCGGCCTGACATGGGAATACCAGCCATAATCAGCCAGAGTTTCCGGCCTATCCCCTTCTCCCAGACGTATTACCTGTACCAGCAGATCTCCGGGACGCCGTATATTGCCAAAAACCGCTGCGGCCTGCTCAAGCCTGCGTATCCCTGCCTCGTCCCTGGACACCAGCGCGCTGATCAGCCTATCCTTTCCCCTGTTAGAAAGATTTACCAATTCATTAACATAATAGACCGATTCATAAGGGGCAATAGAACCTGTTCTTATAGCATCAAAAAAATTCCTGATGTTCTGTCCCAGTATATCGAATTCCCTATCAAAATAGTAACGAATCTCTTCTTCTTTGGCGGAACTGCCGGTAGTGAGCCCCAGAACCGGTGCCTGGAGTATTAGCGCAGAAGCGTCAAATTCCGTCATGGTCAGCAGCACCGACCTTACCGTATCCGGTTCCAGAAGGTAATCGGGCAGTTCAGGAGTTTGTTGCGAAGAGTTTGTGTCTATTATCAGAATTTCATTGGCTATAGTTAGGGCCGGTCTTTGACGGAGGAGCAAATCATACATGATACCAAGCTTGGGGCCTGTCAAATAGCTGCTGAGTAAGAATGCTACTCCGGTGGCCAGAATTAAGCTAACCGCAAACCGGAGCAAGGATTGTTTAGTGGAAATATACGAAGCCATGTTCCCCTTTCTTTTAATTTCGGCGTATTTGTTGTATAATTGTAATAGAGCGAGCCATTTTCAAAACTTTGTTAGTTTTGAAAATGGCTTTGGAAAAATCGGTCAAAAGCCCGATTTTTCCTCTAAATCTAAGGTTGCTTTTTCAAGAACTGAAGTTTTGAAAAAGCCTCGAGGTATTTATGAAAAAAACATTGATTTTCCTGGCCGGAGCCGCTTTGCTAGCTGTCGCTTTGTTATGTATGTCTTGCGATGAGCCTCCTACAGAGGAAATGAACCGAGCCTTGGAAGCCTTAAGCCGTGCGGAAAACGATGCAGACGCTGTTAATTATGCGGGGAACATCCTGACAAGGGCCAGGGACGCACTTTCTAAAATGCAGGAAGAGTCGAGCCTTAAGCGCTTTGATTCAGCCAAAATGTTCGCGACCGATGTGGTCAGCCTTGCCGAAAGGGCAATTAACGAAGGCCAGGCCGGTGCTGCGCGAGCCAGGGAAGAAGCGTCCAACTTCCTGGAAGGCATTCGGCCTTCCATCGCCGAGACCCAAACCGCCCTTAATGAAGCCCAAAACCAAGATTTAGATCTAGATTATGATAGTCTGACTGCTGCTTTGAATGCCGCAAGAACCACGTTTGACAGCGCCCAATCCAGCCTTGGAGCGGGCAATTTCCCAGATGTCATTGAAAAGGGCCTTATGGTTCGTTCTGTCCTAAGCGACATTAACACCGCAATAAGCGAGGGAGTACAGGTAGTATTGGTGAAAAAGTAGGGGTTAGGATTTAGGAGGTAGGGGTTAGAGTTATTGTTAGTCATCTAAGCGTTTTGCAACGAGCTACGCCTACCAACCAATCACTCTACATCCTAAATCCTACATCCTAACCCCTGATTGATGTAAATATCTCTGTTACGGCTTTCTCGTCCAGTTCCATAAAGCCAGGAACCTTGCCCTTATTCACATCCATGCAACGCTTTACCACAGCCGATAGGTCTTCACGAGGTATGCCCAGTTCTTTTAGGCTGAGGGGCTGGCTTATGGATCGTATCCAGCGCCTAAAGCACGCGAGCCCTTCGTCCGCAGTTCCCTTTATATCCTGTAAATCCGCTTTTACCCCGAATACGCCCGCGCCGAACTGGGCCACCCTGGCAACTTGTTCGATGCTACCGTGATTGGCAATATACTGAAGCCATGCGGGCATTACGGCAGCCAGGCCCGCTCCGTGGGCAGTGTCGTAATGGCCGGAAAGCTGTGATTCCAGGGCATGCTCCCCTCCCCTTGGTCCAGATCTGCCCAGGCCCATAAGGTCGCTGTGGCTAAAGGCGGCGGTCATCATTAGTTCGGCTCTGGCTTCGTAATCATTTGGCTGGGCAACGGCTATGGGCGCATAACGCACCACGGTTCTCATCAAGCCTTCGCAGAATTCATCGCCAAGATGGCTTACAGGCGTTCCCTGAAAAAAGTAGCGGCTTACGGTGTGGGCCAGAATATCCGAAGAACCTGCCCCTGTCTGATAAGGTGAAACCGTAAAGGTAAGATCTGGGTTCATTATCGCGAATACGGGCCGGCAGGGGTCCCAGTTTAGGCTGAGTTTGCGGCCCGTCTCAATATCGTCCACGATAACCGAGGAACGGCTGGTTTCACTCCCCGATGCCGATATGGTATGAACAGTCCCCACGGGCACCATTTTTTCTGCCTGAGTTCCATTATAGAATTTCCAGTATTCGCCGTTATTCGCCATTGCAAGGCCGATTGCCTTAGCGCTGTCTATGGTACTGCCGCCGCCTACAGCCAGGAGAAAGTCTACGTTTTCTTCCTTGGCTATTTTTATTCCCTTTTCCACAAGAGAACGCCTGGGATTAGGCTGTACTCCGCCGAGCTCTGCAAAAGGCAGCGCTTCATCTTTAAGGGATCTTATAACACGGTCATAAAGCCCGAATTTTTTAATTGAACCGCCGCCGTAAACCAGGAGGACTCTGCTACCTCCATGCTTGCGTATCATTTTTCCTGCCTGGTTTTCTGTATCTTTGCCAAAGAGTATATCTGTGTAAAGGTAGAGGTTATAATTGGTAAAATTTTTCATTGATTGACTCCTGTCTCAAGTATCGCTTGATTGAGATCAATTTTCAAGGGTATTATCATATAGTAGCATTGACACAATATATCGTTCCGTATATAATATTTATAAAGGAAGATATTCAGTGATTGGTGTTCTAATTGTTTTTTCAATTTCTATACTTATATGCTGCACTGTTGCCTATATTCTTGGTCAACTCTGGTTTAGCGATATGCGCAATCGTCAGGTTGGCAGTTTTTTTTCCCTTGGCATTGAGATTTTCTTCTGGACACTATTAAACGCCATAACCATGGTGATTAATTATGAATATTTTCCCATAATTTATACATTGCGGATGATATTAGTATGCATAATACCATTTGGGGTTCTCTGGTTCGTTCTAAATTTTACAAAATCAAATCTACGAGAAAATCTTTTTATGCGTATCTTGATTTTCTCTCTTCCTACGATTGATATACTCTGCATGGTTACCAATCCCATGCACAATTTTTATTTCCTAAATTATAGTTATCCTGTACCGACAAGAGCTCTGATTTTCTGGATTCATCTGGGCGGTGATTTCCTGTTTATCATTCTCGCTTTTATTTTATTGATACGCTATATCATAAAAAACGCAAAAAGCAATCCGTTATTGATTCTTACCGCATTTGGATTGATGGTTCCTTACACATTAAATATGTTGTATAGCTTTGGAAAAATACCCTTTCCCCACGACACAACTCCTATAGGTTTTTTCATAACCTTCCTCCTTTTTGTATTTGTAGCTTACCGTTCTCAGCTTTTCTTTATTAGGGTCGCCTTGTTTTCAAATATGATGGACTCTATCAACGATATAGTTTTTATTTTTAATCAAGAGCGAATAATCATGGATGCGAACCGGAGAGTGCTTGAGACATTCCGTGATTTTTCATTGAGTACAGGACGTACCAGAGCCACTGAATTTTTTGACTATATATACGATAAAAAGACAAACACCAGACCGGACAATTTACTGGAAAATCTTAAAAACGGAGAAGATACAGAAGGTGAATGTACTTTAGTTCTTAATAATGAAGTGCGTACATTCTCTGTTTTATTACATGCGGTTTATCAGAACAAGAACTATTTTGGATATATTTTTATGATGACTGATGTCAGCAAATTCATTGAATTAAAAGAAAAAGCAGAAGCCGCCAATCATGCTAAGGGTGAATTTCTCGCAAGAATGAGCCACGAAATACGTACGCCGATAAATGCTATAATAGGGATGACTACCATTGGCAAATCTGCAAAAGATATTGAACGAAAGGATTACAGTTTTAGGAAAATTGATGATGCTTCTACTCATCTGTTAGGCATAATAAATGATATTCTTGACATGTCTAAAATTGAGGCTAAAAAATTTCAACTTTCTACGGAAGAATTTGATTTTGAAAAAATGATCCAGCGTGTATTAAGTGTTGTAAACTTCTTAGTAGACAAGAAAAGCCAAAACTTAATCGTTGATATTGATAAAAATATTCCCCGTCTCTTAGTTGGTGATGCTCAAAGACTGGCCCAGGTAATAACCAATCTGTTGTCCAATGCGATAAAGTTTACTCCCGAAAACGGCTCAATTCGTCTTGAAATAAATCTTGTTGAAAATAATGAACTGCCTTCTCAGGATAAAATTTGTACGCTTCAAGTCAGTGTTATTGACACCGGCATTGGAATTACAGCGGAACAGCATTCCCGTATGTTTACATCTTTTGAACAGGCGGACAGCAATACATCAAGCCTGTTTGGAGGCACAGGGCTTGGGCTTGCTATTTCCAAAAACATAGTGGAAATGATGAACGGTCAAATATGGTTAAAATCCGAATTAGGTAGCGGTTCTGTTTTTTCATTTACGGTTCAGCTTGTATATGGTAAAAGTAACATTATTAACGATGGCGAGCCTTTCGCCGAATATGAAAAATCCGGTGAGGGCAAAAATAGTTTTGAAGGGTATTGCATTTTGTTAGCTGAAGATGTCGAGATAAACCGTGAGATTGTATTATCTCTGCTTGAACCGACGCATTTGGAAATAGAATGTGCGGAAAATGGCATAGAAGCTGTCCGCAAATTCAGCGAAATGTCGGAAAAATATGATTTGATTTTTATGGATGTGCAAATGCCGGAGATGAACGGTTATGAAGCGACACGCCGTATCAGGGCTATAGAAGAGGGGATGAATGCAAATAACAGACAATTGCCCAGACAAATACCCATTATTGCGATGACCGCAAATGTATTTAAAGAAGATATTGACAAATGTTTTGAAGCCGGTATGACTGGGCACATTGGCAAACCTCTGGACATAGAGGAAATTTTCGGAATTCTACGGAAGTATTTTGTTAGCAGATAGATTGTCTTGTATGGGAACCCAATGGAAAGTATTAAATAAAAATATCTCGCTGTGCTTCTGACAGTTCGTTATAATAAGTCATCAACGCCATAAGGCGTACAATTTTTCAATCCCCATCCCAAACAAAGCGAAATCATATTTAACAGGATCTTCAGGGCAGAATTCGCGCAGTTTCTCTGTTAGGGCGAATACAGCTTTCTTATCGTTTGACTTTCGTAGGGGATCGAGCAGCCCAAGGTAGCGGGCGGTACGGCCAACATGGATATCTAGAGGTATGTAAAGTGATGCAGGAGAAAGCTTTTTCCACAGACCAATATCCACAGGGCCTTTTCGAACAAGCCAGCGCAAAGCCAAATTGAGGCGCTTGCATGCTGAATTGGAAGCAGGATCGGCTATGTGTTTGCTGTATGCGCCTTTGTTTCCCCCGGCCATTGTTTCACGGAAAAGGGCTATGCCGTCCCACATATTATCAGCCGATGCAAAATGGGATTCAAGGCTTCCATATAGCGTGTAACAATTCTTGAGACCCCGGCAGAAGTATTTAAGGTCTGACTCAAAGAAGGTGCGGTGTATACACCTGTCCTTGAGTTTCGCGTAATTGCCCGACATGGCAAAGGCAAAGGGGCTTGGGCCCATTAATGAGAACATGCGCTCGCATGAACGAATAATCATAGCCCTGTTTCCCCAGGCTATGGTTGCGGAAAGAAAGGCTGCAATTTCAATATCTTCCCTAGCTTTGTAGCTGCGGGGAAATTGCACGGGATCGGCTAAAATAAATTCAGGCTTTTCTTTTTCCTGGCAAATACGATCCAGATCAGCCTTGAGGCTCTTACTGTTAAGACCTTGAATAGTTTGGCGCCTCCTGGGTAATGGTTATGTCATGAGGATGGCTTTCTTTGAGGCCGGCGGCGGTAATCTTGACGAATTTGCGGTATTTCTTTAGTTCGGAAATATTTTTGCAGCCGCAATACCCCATGCCCTTCTTTAATCCTGATGTAAGCTGATGAAGGTATACCTTGAGTTCTCCCTTGTAGGGAAGTCGACCTTCAATCCCTTCTGGGGCAATTGTCTCGTCCTTACCTATCTGGTAGCGGTCGCCGGAGCCTTCTTCGATTGCGGCCATACTCCCCATGCCCCGGTATTCCTTGTAAATCCTGCCGTCAAAAATAATCTCAGCCCCGGGCGCTTCTTTTAGTCCGGCAAAAAGATTGCCTATCATCACTATGTCCGCCCCGGCTCCGATAGCCTTGCAGATGTCCCCCGAAAATTTAATGCCACCATCGGCAATAACGGGTATTTTGTCTTTGGTCGCTTCTTCAGCGCAGTCCCAGACAGCGGTAAACTGAGGAACCCCTATGCCCGCAACAACCCTGGTAGTACAAGTCGAGCCTGGTCCTATGCCCACTTTAACCGCGTCCGCTCCAGCATCAATGAGCCGCCTGGTTCCTTCACGAGAAACGACGTTTCCTCCGATTACCGGAATGTCGAATTGTTTCTTTATGCCCGTAACGGCTTCCATTACATTTTTGGTATCTCCGTGCGCTGTATCAAGAACAACAAAATCAACCTTGGCGTTCTTGAGCAGCGGGAGCCGTATCGTATAATCAAGCGGCGAAACAGCCGCGCCCACGATAAGCCTTCCGCTTTTGTCAATGGCAGCCCGCGGGTAAAGCTCATGCTTCTCCATATCCTTTACCGTGATCAACCCCGTAAGATGTCCCGATGAATCCACTACAGGAAGCTTTTCAATCCGGTATTTATTAAACTTCTCCCTGGCGCTAGGAACCGTAGGTACGCCCTGTTCAACATGCAAATTTTTTGTCATCAAGTCGGTAACCGCAAGATCATCATCCTTGCAGAATTTCAAATCCCTGCCTGTGATTATTCCGATGAGTTTGCCGTCCTTGTCAAGTACGGGAAAGCCGGAAATGTTAGACCGTTTTATCATGTCCTTGATGTCGCGTACCTTTGCGTCTTCTCCAATAGTCAGAGGAGCGTCAATGATCCAGTTGAGGAAACGCTTTACAGCAGCCACCTGCTGGGCCTGCGCCTCTGGATTCAAGTTACGGTGAATAACCCCTGCCCCGCCTTCCAGGGCTATTGCAATTGCGAGTTTCTCCTCTGTTACTGTATCCATTGCTGCCGAAATAACCGGCACGTTGAGTTTGATGTCTGCGCAGAGATTCGCGGTAATGTCGCAATCTTTTGGCAGGATATCAGAGTAACCGGGCATTAGCATCACATCATCATAGGACAGAGCTTCTTCAAATATCATATTTAACCTCCTATTTACGTCGCGTGAGCGACGAAGTTAATCGAAGTTTCCGCACCGCGGAAACAAAACCTCCATTAGTTTCCTGTATTTTGACGAAAGGGCTTTAGCTTTTTTAACCGAAAGCCCGCAATATTGTTCAGGTTTTTCAAACCAGGCCAGCGCAGCAGTGCCCGTATCGTTAGGAGCAGCAGAAATAAGCCCCAGTTCAAGCATTTTTACGCTTATACGCGAAAGTACATCCGGTTCTTTAGAAAGAGCCTTTACAAATGAGATTTTTCCCTTTTCCGCGGCCAAGGTAATCCTGCGTATGACTTCATGGGCGTCTGACACTCCCGTCTCCGCAAGGAGTATGTACGCCGGTTCGGCAAGTACACCGCCGGGTATATTCCCGCTGTTCAGGTTAGCCGCAAGTCTATCACGATCCGCGCCAAGGCTTTCCATTATGGAAATCATGCGGCTAACAGCCAAAGAGAAGCCCGTAACATAATCGGCAATAAAACGCTGGCTTGCGGAATTGGAAAGATCGCGTTGATGTTCGCTGATCTGATCCATATAGAAGGTCAATACCCTGGGCATAAAAGCCTTCCAAAGGCTCTTTACATGCTCGGAATTCCAGGGGTTCCGCTTTTGCGGCATGGTGGAAGAACCCACCTGATCCGCGCCAAACCCTTCACGCAGTTCGCCAATTTCGCTGCGTTGAAGATTACGCAAATCGTCAGCCAGATTGGCAATGATCCCAAAAGCTGTGTTGAATTCCAGAAGCAGCCTGAGCAAATACTCCGGCTCCACAAGCTGTGTAGAATGTTCGGAAGGCTCTAGGCCAAGCTCCGCGAGGTAAAAAATTTCCAGTTCTTCCGGGTCTTTGACTATCATGCTTGTAGCATTATAGGCCCCAACCGCCCCTGCAAGTTTTCCCTTGAGCTTTTGCACAAGCCCTTCAATCTCAAGAATTGACTTTCCAAGACGGGAGACATATTCGGCAATGGCAAAACCCAGGGTAATGGGTACCGCATGCTGGCCGTGGGTACGGCCCACCTGTGGCGTTTCCGCCTCCCTTTCGGCAAAATCGCAGAGCAGGATTTCCAGTTTTTTTAGATGGGGAAGCAGCACTTCCTGGGTAACACCCTTCATCCTATAAGAAAGGCTGGTGTCCAGAATATCCACGCTGGTTGCGCCTAGATGAATCAGCGGGGCGATTTCAGCAGGGACTTTGGTTTTTAGGACATTAACCAGGGCGCGTATATTGTGACGGGTTTTTTCTTCTTCGGCATATACTTCCGCGCTATCTACTTTAGCGGCGACTGCTTCCAAATCCGAGCGCAGGGACTCTGTCAAGCACCCCCTTACCCTGAGATGGGCAATTACCAGAGCAAGCTCCGCCTTTACGCAGGCAGCCACCGAGGCTTCCTCGGAAACCCAGGGAATGAGGGAATCGTAAAGGGCTTTTTCGGAAAGAGAATAGCGGTGATCCAGCGGAGAAATATTTTGGAAAATATTTCTGGATCGGTTTAATGAATTGTTTTGGCCTTCCATGTTAAACAATGACATGGAGCCGGATAAAATGTCAAGCCCCTGCGGGGCTTGTATCTGATAGGAAATTTATTATATTGTCCGCTAGCGCGGACTGCGATTCAACCCTTCGCAAGCTGCGCGGAGACTTTTTCAAAATATCCGGTCTGGCCGTTCAGGGTATTAAGCGCCCAGATTACCGCTCCTGCAACGGGCGGCACTTCGAGCTTTGTGTAATTGATGCGGTAATCTGGTTTGTCCTGGCTGACAACTTCCTTGAGCGCTTCTATAAGAAAGGGATGCTCGCCTTTTACAAAAACAGAACCTGCAAGCACTATATGTAAGACCTCATCCTTTCTGTAATTCACCTCTTCAATCATACATGAAATTCCGCGCCCGTAACTTGTAGCCACATCGCAGAGTATTCCTGCAGCAACTTTATCATTTCCAGCGACCGCTTCGAACAGCATCTTTTGGCAGGAACTTGCTTCAAAACTGAGGTCTGCCATTTTTTCATATATCTTTTCGACAAAATCGTACTTGCTGGTAATGCCAAGTTTTTTGAAGAAGGCGGGCGTCATGGATGTAGGCTCGCCCTTGCGGAAGAGTTCACTATACACCGAGGAAACAACCATTTGGCTCATCATTCCGCCCCCACCTAAATCCGCAGAAATGAACCCAACCCCGCCTATTTGAAGAGTTTTCCCTTCACTGTTAATTCCTGCTAAAGTACAGCCTGTTCCGTTGATTGCGCAAATTCCAATCCCTGTAGGGCTTCCTGCCGGGATTCCCAAAAAAGCATCGTTCACAAGAGTGAATTTTTCAAACCCAAGCCTACACAGTATTTCCGAAACAATCTTATGCTGGAGTTTCGTATCAACACCGGCAAGGCCAAGAACAGAATAGCCTATCTGCTTCATCGATATTTTATTTTTTGATAAGGTCTGGCTGACAAATTGTCCCATTTCATCTTCAAACTGTGAAAACGAACCGGGGAGCGCCTCGTGGTTCAGCGGCCCCCAATGGTTAAAATCAACCAGCGTCCCCATTGTGTCAAATAGCGCGAGATGGCTTTTGGTTCCACCCCCGTCTATGCCAATTACGTATTCGCTCATTTTATACCTCTGCATTCTTAACTAAAAGACCCTTGTGCAAATATTTAGCGTTTGCCTGGAACAGCTCGTCCAGCAGGGGCATTATTTTGTCAAAATCTCCAATTAAGGGATGAACCATTAATGCAGCACACGCATCGGCCCTGCTGCCGTTTATCGCTGCGCTGACAGTCAATTTTTCAAAAGCCTTTACCGCCTGCATCATCCCTTTTATATAAGGGATGCCCGGATCTGGAACCGCAACAGGCAAAGCGCCGTAGCGGTTTAAAAGGCACTTGACCTCTACGACATCATCGTCCGCCATAAAAGGAATGGCATCTTTGTTTTTGACATTTACCACATGATACTCGTTCTTATCGTTTTCGATGGCGTCTACCGCAGATACAGCGGCAGTTGAGTATAACGCGCCGCCGCGTTTTTCTAGCTCTTTGGGCTTTTCCTTTAGATCAGAATTTTTGTACTTCTCTAAGAGGGTCTCTTCTATTTCAACACAAACTTCGCCACGGGTTCTTTTATCCTCAAGGCATTTTTTTAGCTGTTTTTCCCGCATATAAAAGTAACTCAAGTACCCGCAAGGTATGGCAGGTATGGCGGCTAACAGTTCATTATCGAATTCAAGGCCGGGTATGTTTTTCATCCCGGTGTCGGTAGACTTTATAAGCCGGGCTATCAGATTTTCGCCGTTATTGCCAGCGGTAGTAGAATTCATCGTTACAGAAGTGATCCAGCTTAAATGATTAAGCCCCAGATACTCGTAATCGAATTCGGCAGTACCTATATTCTTGGCAATGCTGGCCTTCATATTCACAAAATTATTGCAGAGCCCGATCATTTTAACATTTGTGTAATTCAGTAAAGCTTCTGCGACTATGCCGGAGGGATTTGAAAAATTAATAAGCCATGCGTCAGGCGCAAGTTTCTCAATACGCCGCGCAATATCGACCATAACAGGAACGGTCCGTAAGGCGTTCATAAAACCGCCTGCGCCTGTTGTCTCCTGTCCCAATAGTCCGTACTTTAAGGGGATCTTCTCGTCAAGAATGCGGGCTGCAAGGCCGCCAACACGTATCTGCCCAAAAATATAATCAGCTCCGCCAATAGCTTCGTCCAAGTCCTCTGTCAGCACAATCTTGCCTGTAAAACCCTTTGCCGCGAGCATCCTTTTGGCAAGGCCGCCGACAATTTCAAGCTTTCGGTTGTCAATGTCCATTAGGTAAAATGTTTGAAAGTTAAGGCTCTCCCTTCTGTCGATAAACCCTTCGATAAGTTCTGGCGTATAGGTACTGCCAGCGCCAATTACCGCAGCTTTTAGTGCGCGCATTTATCTCCCCTTTCCTTCGTGTATTGGTATCTTTACGCTCCGCAGCTTTAGCAATTCCACCCCGGCAAGCAAAACAATACCTATGCCGTGGGTATCGTTGAGCCGGGGCAAAAGATGCTCCGCGTAATAGCGCGGATTAAAAGCGAATTCCGAACCTCGGCACACGCCGTGAATATTTCCTTCCTTATCTATGGAATATTTTTCCAAAGCTTTCCAGGCCCTTTCTGCGGCAATGCGGTAAGGGTCTGTCTCGCCGTCAAACCAGTTGTAACGAATGCCGCGAGAAAAGGCGCAGATGAACATGGCGGTACAGGATGTTTCAATATAGGATGAAGGCATATTGAGTACCTGATGCCACATTCCGTTTTTATCCTGGCATGAAAGAAAACCGGCTGCCAGTTCTCTAAAAAAGTCCAAAAGGAATTTGCGTCGCGGGTGTTCCTGGGGAAGAACCATAAGAAGCTCCGTAAGGGAGAATATAGTCCAGCCGTTTCCTCGGCCCCAGGGAATTCCGGTGTTCATATTCCGCCTAAAATCAAAAACATGGGCCATGAGTTTTTTATCTTTCATATAGAGATATTTCTTAAAGCCTTCAAACTGCATGGCCGCAAGGTCCAGTATGGAAGGATCATTTTTGAATTGCGAATAACGGCAGAGGAAGGGAACGCTCATGTAAAGATCATCCGCCCATAAGGTTCCGTTGTGGAAGTGATGCATCATCTCCCTGCGCCAGAAACAGCCTTCTTCCCGGCGATCCTGTTTTTTGAGTATGTGCTCTCCGGTATAATCCGCAGGCAGGGCAAAATTCCCAATGTCCCGATCTTTTGCCAATTCCAGAATGAGAGAACCAAAGGAACCGCAGTCATCAAGGCTGTCAATCGATGTCAATAAATGATGAACCGCAGTTGCACCGCCGAACCGTTCCTTATCAAAGAAGGCATATTCCAGGGTACGCACGGATTTTGAAGCATGGGCTTCTACATAAGAAGCAATGGCAGCACCCAGATTTTTTTTACCAGTTGCTTCAGTTTTCTCAAAATACCGAGCGGCCTCAATTAAACCGTATAAGGTAACGCCCAAGGGATAATTCCAGTGCCCAAAATGGGCATTCTCGTTATAGAGCCTTACACACGCATTGGGCATATCAAGCTGCCAGAATGTCTTTTCTGTTTCCGCACCAACAAGGCTTTCCCTGTCAAACTCCGCAAGCGTATCTGAAGGAGTTTTCTTAAAGGGTCCAGCATAAATCCAGGGAAAGCCCTGATTGCCAAAATAAGGATTTAAAAAAAGAACAGCATTATCGCGGTCAATTTCTTCAGCATCGTCTGCGGCGGGTTTCAACTCTAGGGAAAAATTCCAAATCCCTGTTCCAGGCTTTGCGGAAATTAGGGCTATGTCGTTAGTACCCGCTTCCAGTTTGTATTCAAATTGAAAATCCCCTGCTTCATTAAAAGATCTAATCAGTTTTTTACCTGCATATAACGCGCAATTTCCGCTTTGGGTTCCTGAAAAAACCAAAACAACAGGAACTGGAAGAAAAATCTGCGACCGGGCCAGCGCCTTATCCCCGTTAGCGGCATTGGGAAAAATTCTGTCAAACACACCGAGCTTTTCTTCTTCCTTAGTCCATGACCTGAACGATTCGCAATGAAGCCTTAAATAAGTGCCAGGAGGATCGGAAAGAGTATACGAAAACGGCCTGGTATAATTAAAACCTTCGGTCAAAAACGAAGTCACTCCACCGGAAGCGCAATCTACCCTAAGATCAATGCCCTTAAAAAAATAATAACATAGCTTGCCTAGCCAAGTTCCGAATTCTGCGCCAAAGCCCGCGGCTGTGCGGGTAAAGCGCAATATCAAATTATTCCAGCCCTTTTTGATTGGCAGATTGATGGATATGGGTTCATTAGCATAACGCTCGGATTCAACGGTGGTGGCGTAAATAACTTCGTCATTCATCCAGAGCTTTACCGGCCCTTTGGGAATAAGGAGGAATTTAAGGCTGCCTGAGTCATCAGCTTGATATTTTCCCCAGGCATATACATAAGAACCAAATGCCGCATCAGGAAAAATTTTTTGGAAATCCGCCACATAACGGTAATCCTTGTTCCTGATAATGGCATCAATCATAAAAGGACGCGCAGCATAATCATGCCTGGGATTGGCGCCTATGTAACGGCTTGCTATTACTTCAAGCACATTCTCAATTTTCCCGCCGGAAAAATTTCCAATAGAGCGACCATCGTCAAAGTATCTTTCCATTGACTACCTCACTAATGAAGGGTATAAACCCTTTCTTTTCCTCACTCGCTCGACCATGCCACGCCGCCGAATGGCGGCGCTTAAATCCATACCTATAGGCAAACGGCCCGAAGGGACGTATGCCCGTGCAAGCACGGTCGCGGTCTCGCTCCGTTCTTCAATCAAAGTCGCTAAAAGTAAATACCACCTGTCCGTTAGCAGTTACGGTAACATTAAATTTAGTATACGTGTCGCCGTCTAAATCTTTCAGCCTTATATCGTATCTGTCCGTTACGCTTAACGGATGTGGCAGACTAAGGGAAACAGACTGGCCGTTCGGCAGCACCTGATTGGATTGCAGTCTGTCTTGTCCCCAATATTCGGATGTGGTTGGGCTTATGTATACATACCAGACTTCATAACCGGTATTGTTGACAATAGTAATCAGGGGACCGTCATATTCCGGAGCAGAGGCAGAAGGCGCTCTGTCAAAATCATCAAAGGTGAATTCGATAGTCTGATTCTGACGAACCAGCACGTTCATTTTCGTATATGAATCATCATCTGAATCCACAAGGCGTATATCATACCTGTTATTGCTGCTTGGCGGCAAAGAAGAAATAGTAACAGACTGCCCGTTCCGCAGCACCTGATCCGATCTCAGCCTGTCTTCTCCCCAAGAGCTGGATGATACAGGGCTAATGTACACATACCAAACTGTATACCCTGTATTATTGGTAATATTTATGGAAGCAACTTGCGTATTCTGGTAGTAAGTAAATATCTGTACGACTGCCCTTTCTGCATCCGCAATAGAACGGATATTGCCGTTTCCGGGCCTTACGTTAGCTAGCAGGGAATTAATGTATTCGCTTTTTATGCCAAAGTTAATATTTTGGGGATTTGATCCGGTTTCGGTTCTCACGAGGGAATCATTGATAATAGCGGCCGCGACCCCGATAACCTCAAAGCGGCTGTTCATGATCGGCCCGCCGCTGTTTCCCGGCTGAGTCGGGGCGCTGTGCTGAAAGTAAATGGGATCCGATTTGAGGCCGCTATACGCCGATAAGCTGCCCTCGGTAAAACGAATATCGGAACTTAGAATATTAGGCAGAGGAAACCCAAGCACAGAAAGCCTATCGCCCAGACTCGTGGTACTAAAATCTGTGATTCTGAAATGGTAAGGATTCTGGTAATTAACTTTCAATACTGCTAAATCGGTTTGGCTGTTTACGCTTAAAACTTCAGCGGGATATTCAGTATTATTAATTTTTACGGTAATCCTGCTTCCGCCTTCTATTACATGGGCGCAGGTTATTATAACGCCATCACCAGTTATGAAAAAACCTGTTCCTAATGAGTCCGGGGACTGGCCAAAGGATGATGCCAGAAAACCCATGATTAACAGTAATAAAAGAAACGCTTTTCTCATTTCGTACTCCGGGGCTGTCTTGGATGTGTTTCTCGACCAGCCCTAAGTATATTATGCCACAAGAGGATTAAGCGGTCAATGTTTCGGTTATTATTCAAACAACAAAGCCATGAATCTGTCCGTATCAAGACCGTAGAAAAACTGCGAAATCTCCGTATCAGCCAGCAGTGCCTGTATCTCATTATATTCCAAGTGATGCCCAGTTAGCAACTTTTCAAGTTCGCATGAGTCCCTGCTCGCAAAATAATCACCGTAAAAGGAAATGTTTTTAATAACTCCTTGCCGTTCCACATCAAGAAAAATATCGATTTTGCCACAGTTTTCAAAACGCCGCGTCTTGCGCAATGTGTGAGGAGGAGAATTCCCGTAATTCCAGTTCCATTGGGAATAGACCTTTTCTCTAAGCTCCAATGCCGCTCTATGATCTTTAGCATCTACGGCTATTTCATTCATACCAAAAACAGGGAGCAGAAAATTCTTAAGCGCAGCCCAAAAATCATTAGTGCTCATGTCGTTCTTCATATACGGCCTGATATTCGTAACTCTACTCTGAGTTGACTTAATTGCCTTAGATTCAACCTTGTCTTTTGCTTTTAGAGCCTTTCCGACCATTTCTAGATTGGAATCGTATAAAATAGTGCCGTGGTGCATTATCTTATTATTTTTGATGTACTGGGCATTGCCGGAAAACTTTTTCCCTTCAACGGTCATGTCATTGCGCCCAGAAATTTCCACGGGAACTCCGAATGAAACAAGGGCTTTCTGAACAGGCTCGCAAAAAAAGCCAAAGTCAAGGCCCTGCTTGTTTTCTAACGGAGTAATAAAGGTAAAATTCAAATTACCCATATCATGATAAACCGCGCCGCCGCCAGAGAGCCGCCTTGCGACTGTAATCTCCTGTTCCTTGACAAACGCGGCATCAATTTCTTCCAGGGTGTTCTGGTGTTTCCCAATAATTATCGAGTTGTGATTCTGCCACAACATGAAGCATTTATCTTCCCTGCCCATACGGTCAAACAATACCTGCTCCAAGGCCAAATTGTATGTGGGATCGGTGTTTCTGCTTTCAATGTAAAAAGTCATGGAGGAACTGTATCATATTAGGGAGTTAGGGAGATAGGGGGGAACAGAATATCGCGCTGCGTGAAGCGGCGTTGACGAAACAGAAGCGTCGCGTTCCAGCGCAGCGAAGCTCCCCCGCATTCAGAAACGGTAGACGGCCTTTAGGCCGGCGTGTGCGCTGCGGAAAGGGAGTGAGAATTCATCTCAAAAAAACTTCTTCCAGAAAAACGGCTATGCCGTCTTCTGCGTTGGAAGGCGTGATATAGTCCGCTCTTACTTTTACATTGTCTTTCGCATTTGCCGGGCATACGCCAAAACCGGCATGGTCAAACATGGGGAGATCGTTTTCCTCATCGCCAAAAACCATTGCCTCTTCCGGCCTGATTCCCCGGTAATCTAAGGCTAGGCCCAGGCCCAGGCCTTTGGAAACGCCGGGGTTAAGGACTTCAAGATACGTGCTGGTAGACCTGACAACGTACACATCCTTGCCATAGCGAGTTTCAATAATTGGCCGGAGTTTATCAAGAATTTCCGAATCAGCCAGAAACATGCCTTTGATAATGCCCGGCAGCTCAGGTTTGCGCAGAAGCTCTTTCAAATCGCATAACTCCGCCAGTATACCGGTGTGGTTATGGTACTTATCGCGCTGAATATCATCCCTATCTGTAAGGAGAGGCTGGCCGGGTTTCAAAGCAGTCCCCGGCACGTACATTTGAAAATAAATCCCCCTTTCCTGAGAAAGATCCACGCAGAATTCAGCAATCTCTTTTGCCAGCAAGGTGGTATGGAGTATTTTATTTTCCGGCATATCCGCTATTATTGCGCCGTTAAAGTAAACCATGGGGCCTACCGCACCCAACGGAACGCGGAATTTTTCAGAAGCCTCCACAGCCCTTCCCGTAGCAAGAATTATTTCCAGGCCTTTTTTCTCGCAGGATAGAATTGCCTTTAAGGTTCTTTCGGTCAGAACAGCTCCAGGCGCCAAAATGGTGCCGTCAAGATCAAAGACGAGCGCTTTGAGTTCTGCTGATATCCCTGCAAGCTTGATAGATACTGACATAACGTCCATTATAGGATAAAAAGGGAACAGGGAACAGGGAATGGGGGACTAGGGAGATTGGTTAGTAATCTATTCGTAAAAGTCCAAAATACGATTAGTTAGCTTTCCGATCCTTACCCCCTTCTTCCCTTTGTGCCTTGGTGTGAAATAATTGGAGATAAATTTAAAAAAAGGCCGCCGCCGATAAGGAGGAAAACGGCGGCGGCACGAAGGGTAGAAAAAAATTTGGAGGTATGCCAGGTATTAATCCGAATCTGTTGATTAATTCGGATTCCTACCCTGCC
>JAIRUO010000159.1 GCA_031254385.1 Treponema sp.
GCAGGGCTGGTGGGAATCGCGCCCCTTTCAGTTTCTATTCTTATGAATTTCGCCATAATGGGTTTCCTTGGTATAAAATTAAATATTGGGACTTCTATGGTTGCCGCAGTCTCTGTGGGGATAGGCATTGATTATACGGTTCATTTTATCGAAGCGTTCAAGAGGGAATACCGCGCCTTTGGCGGTAAAGGCGAATTTCTAAAAAGGGTCTATGCCACATCAGGCAAGGCGATTTTTATCAATGCCGCATCTGTTGGCGCAGGATTCGCGGTTCTGATGTTTTCGCAATTTATAATGCTGGCCTATCTTGGGCTGCTTATCGCCTTTACCATGTTTACAAGCGCGCTGGCCAGCCTGACGGTAATCCCGATCTTGTTGCTGCTTATCAAACCTAAATTCATAAGGAAGGAATTAGAACATGAATAGAAGGAAATTTTTTATATCAACTGCCATTCTTTTTCTGGCAGGGCTCCTGCTCCCGGCCTTTGTTTCCGCGCAGGATGCTGCTCAAATTGTCGAAAGATCGCGTAACCGCATACAGGCGCAAACCACCTCAACCCGGTCGCGTATGGTCATAAGAGCCAGGAACGGAAGCACTACGGAAAGGGTGATCGATCAGTATTCAAAAGACGATACACAGGGAAACCACCGCATGGTAATTGTTTTCCAGTCTCCGGCTTCTGTGGCAGGAACCAGGTTCCTGAGCATTGAAAACGCGAACAGGGGAAACGATCAGTGGATATTCCAGCCTAGCCTGGGAAACAGGGCGCGTCGGCTGGTTGCCTCAGAAGGGTCTTCCAGTTTTCTTGGCACAGACCTTTCCAACGATGATATAGCCTCGATGAATCGGAATACGAATCTTGATAACCATCGGCTCCTTAGGGAAGATACCTTATCAGGCCGCGCCTGTTATGTGATAGAATCTATTCCAAAAGATTCATCATATCAGTATTCAAAAATGATACTCTGGATAGACAAGGAAAACTATGTGAATCACAGGGTGGAATTATACGACCGCCGCGGCACTCAGGTTAAACTCCTTGAGATTGTAGAATTAAGGGAAATCCAGGGGAGGCTTACGCCTGTAGAAACCCGCATGACCACTCTGGCTGCCGGGACTTCCACTACGATATATTCGGATATAGTCCGCTATGACGACAATATCCCGGAATCTGTATTTACCACTGAATATCTTGAGACTGGCAGGGTGCGGTGAGTTTTTAGGGAGTAGGGAGTAGGGAGTAGGGAGTAGGGTTGTTATTTGAACTATCAGGGTATAACCCGGAAGCTTCGCTATACTCCGAACTGCGATTCCCACTCCCCATTCCCCACTCTCCACTCCCTAAACGATTATACTTAGCGGAGGAAATATCATCCAGGACTTTGGTTTCTTCGGCTTGCACGAATTTCTTGTACTCCGCGGCTCGCTTTTCTTTTAGTTTGTCCAGAACCTTTCTTTCTCTGGAGGCTTCCAAATAGATTGTACGGGCTTCTTCAACTTTTTGTTCTGCTTTGGCAGCTTCAACCAGAAGCCGCTCTTTTTCAATATCAAGCCTCGAAATGTAAAGCATATATGAGCGTATCATTGCACCATTGCCAGAAAACTGAGTTCCCGTGCGAAAGCGTTCTTCCGCTACAGATCTGATATTATTTTCAATTTCTGACAGTACGCCGATAGCCCTGCCAAGTTCTATTTTTGTTTCCTGTTCCCGGTATTCTCTCAAGTCAAGAATTTTTTCCAGATTAAAAGAAAAATTTTTCATTCAGCTTCTATAATTCCGTAATTAGTATTAATATCTTCTTCATCTTCATCAACATCGTCAGGTTCGATATTTACGGCCTTTGGCAAGAGTAATTCCATCTCTTCTTCAGGGATTTCAATGCCCGCAATTTCACCCATAGTTAAAAGAACATCTACCAGCGCTACCTTTTCCCCAACTTCCTGTATTAAAAAGGATTCCAGTGCTTCCCGTTTGGAAATGGCTTCGTCTATACGGGGATTGGAACCCATTTTATAGGCGCCCACGTTGATTAGGTCTTCGGCCTCAGCGTAAACCGCAAGATGGCGGCGGAGTATTCCGGCTGCCTTTTTCGACTCCGGGCCTGATACTTCGTTGGCAAGCCTGGATACGCTGCTTAAAACATCAATTGCCGGATAATGGTATTGCCGGGCCAAAGACCGGGACAGAACAATATGCCCGTCCAGTATGCCCCTAACCGTATCAGCAACCGGCTCGTCCATGTCGTCTCCTTCTACAAGGACTGTGTAAAACCCGGTGATGGTTCCTTTGTCAGAAGTTCCGCAGCGTTCCAGCAGCTTGGGCATGGAATCAAACATGCTAGGGGGAAAGCCGCGTGTCGCAGCAGGTTCACCTGAGGCAAGACCAATTTCCCGCTGGGCCCTGGCAAAGCGAGTAACAGAATCAAACAAAAACATGACATCCAGCCCCTGATCCCTAAAGAATTCCGCTACAGCGGTTGCCACATAAGCGCCGCGAAGCCTGCAAAGCGGCGGCGAATTGGACGGGGTTACAATAATGACGCTCCGAGCCAGTCCTTCCGGGCCAAGGTCTTTTGCTATAAAGTCGTTAAGCTCCCTGCCGCGCTCGCCTATTAACGCTATTACGTTTACGTCCGCATTTGTGTTACGCGCAATCATACCAAGAAGCGTGGACTTGCCTACGCCAGAACCGGAAAATATGCCTATGCGCTGACCGCGGCCTACCGCAAGAAGGCTGTCAATTGCCCGTACTCCGGTACAGAGCCTTTCTGTTATGCGCCTTCGTTTTAAGGGATCAGGCGGATTTGCCAGCGCCGGATAACGCAGCGAAGCTTCTATGGGGCCCTTGTCATCCAAGGGCTTGCCGAATGGGTCAAGCACACGGCCCAGGAGTTTATTAGATACCGCGACTTCCAGACGGGAACCAGACGCGACAACCCGGCAGCCTATTTCTAGGCCATCGGTTTCTTCGTAAGCCATAAGCTGAACTATGTCGTTGCGTAGGCCCACTACTTCGGCACGGATGATTTTACAGGCTGATTCTTTTCCAGTATGCCTTTGAACTTCAATACGGCATATTTCCCCTATTATTGCCTGGGGTCCCCGGCTCTCAATTAAGAGGCCCTGAACTTTTACAACATGGCCCACGCATTTAATAGGATCAACGCTATCTGCCGTATCAAAATATTTATTAAGGCCGTCCCAAATTATTTTGGTCTTTTCTGGCAATTTGGCATTTGGTGATTGACGCAATGTTTTTGGGACCGCTGTCATGGTAAAGTGCCTTTCCCATTGGCTACTGCTTTTGGCCTGGACTTAATGGGTGAAACCTCCAGTATCTTGCTCTCAAGCTCGGCAAGCTGACTGGAAATCCTTGCATCAATTTCACCAAATTCAGTTTCGATGATGCAGCCCCCCTCGTCAACAGAAGAATCCTCAGCAACCTGTATGGACTTTGCGCCTTCTACAAGCTGGATAAAATCTTTGGTATGTTCAGTGGTCAGTTTTAAGTCAGCCATGTTCACGCGTATGGTGATGTTCCCTCTATCCTTTACTTTACGAAGGGCCTGTACCACATTGGAAACAATGATATTCTTCTGGTTTTCGGAAATCACCTTAATTACTTTGCGGGAAATGAGCAGTACAAGGTCTATAATCTCCTGCTCGGTTTCGGCAAGTATTTCTGCCCGTTTGTCATTGGCCCTTTCCAGTATGACTTGAGAGCGCTGGATCAGCCTTTCGACTTCCGCCTTGCCGTCCTCAAAGCCGGAATCCTTTCCTTTGGCCCAGGCTTTTGTTTCCGTTTCCTTGCGTAGCTTTTCAATGCTGTCTTTTGTTTCAGCTTCCAATGCACTGGCTTTCTCGTTGGCGTCCATTATGATTTTGTCTGCCTCGGCCTGGGCATTTCTCTTAATCACCAGTGATTCGTCAGTCTGTCTCTTTACAAGCTGGAAAGCAGCAGCCTCGGCTTCTTTAATAATCTTGTCCGCGCTTTCCTTGGCGGATTTAAGCATTGAGGCTTTCTCAAGGTCCCATTGTTCCTTAAATGCCTCGGCTTCCCTGCGTAGATCATCCGCGCTGGGGCCATCATAAACATCGGCTTCGTCGCGTACCTCTTCCACTTCCTCTACTGTTGGCGCAAGATGTGACAATTCAGGATACGAGGTCGGCGAGTCAAGAACGATTTTTTTTGGCAGGACTTCAAGCTCCGCCGGCCTGTAAACAGCTTTTGTCATTTTTCTTTACCTTATACCACCATTTCGTCTTCGCCGGAACGGGCAACAACGATTTCGCCGGTGTCC
>JAIRUO010000270.1 GCA_031254385.1 Treponema sp.
TAATAACCTCTTTTTCGTGCGGCTGGATGGCCGCACAGTTTTATCGAATATGAAACGAAGTTTCATAAACGCCCTCCCACATTGATGCGGCACCGTATTGCCGGGCCTCCCATGCCAACTGGCATGGGCTGCTTTTTGCCGCACATACCGGCGCACGACCAGCTCATATCATCGGAAATCATAGTGACCGTTTTGAGCATATCAAAGGCAATGCCGGATATAGTCGCATTCCGCAACGCAGATCCGATTTTTCCATTTTTTATCTCATACCCCATTACAACGCCAAACATAAATTCGCTGGTCGAATCGGCCTGGCCGTTTGAAGAGCGCGTAAAATAATAGCCATTATCAATGCTCGCTATCATGTCGGATAGTTTTGAAGTTCCCGGCAGTATTGCCGTGTTGCGCATCCGTATAAGGGGTTCGTCATAAAACCCGAAAGCGCGGGCATTGCCAGTGGGCTCTACCCCAAAGTGCTGTGCCGAAAACTTATTATGCATAAAAGACTTGAGTATGCCTTTATCAATAAGAACCGCATCACGGGCCTCAACGCCCTCATCGTCGAACCATAGCGGAACAGGGCAGATTTTCCCCATAGCCGTGTTTGCAAAATCAACCAAAGTGACTAGCGGGCTAGCAGACTCTTTCCCCATCATGTCTGCTGCAACCGATCCCCCTAGAACTAGATCAGCCTCAACCGTGTGGCCTATAGCCTCGTGTGCTAATATACCGGCAAGGTCTGGACCCAGCACTACATCATGGGTGCCGGGTTTGGCATATATGCCTTTGGCCTTTTGTTCAAGTTTGCCGGCTAACTCGTCAATTTTTACAAACATATCTTCCGGTTTGACAAAAACATCTTCAAACTGGCCGAACCCGCCATAAACATCATATAGGTCAACAGGTTCATTGTTCTCAATTTTTGTCATTGATACATAGATCAAGGCTCTGGGTGTAAGAGAATATGCTTGGGATTTGTCGGCGGTAAAAAGCGTTTTTTCCATATCAAGGCTCGCAATTTGTATGAGCCGGGAAGCAAGCCAGGGATAGGTCTTGACGCAGTATTCATCAAGGGTTTTGACGAATTCGATCAAGCTTTTCTGGTCAAAGCGCGTTTTTTTAGTCGCAAAGTCTTTGTCTGCGGAACCCGGCCTGGACGGCAGGGCCTTATCTAAATTTTGCCCTGATTTTGAAGCAAGAAAGCGCGCATTCATAACCGACTGTTCAAGAATGTGGTTTATAGCCGCATCCGACGTTTCCGGCGTTGAGGCAAAGCCCCAAACCCCGTCTTTGTAGGCCCTGGCAGAAATTCCGCCTTGGGCGCTGCGAGCATTGGCAGTAACATCGCCGTTGAGCATGGCTATTACGTTTTGGACATTTTCCTGGGCCCGCAATTCCGTGTATTCGGGGAATTTACCCGCATACCTATCAAGACCGTTAAATTTCATGGCATCTCCAATAATAAGAAACGACTGTTATTTGAATTATACCACAATGATTTGCCGATGTCTATTAAAAATGTTATATTAATAGTAGGAGCAAATAATGAAAGTTGGAACTGTCAAAGAAATAAAAAAACATGAATACCGGGTGGGCTTAACCCCAAATGCAGCGCAAGCATATATAAAAGCCGGGCATACGGTTTTTGTGGAAAAAGGTGCCGGCGAAGGGTCCGGCTATACTGATGAACAATATTCCGCCGCAGGCGCGAAAATTCTGCCAATAGCCCAGGATGTTTGGGCAGAGGCAGATATGATAGTAAAGGTAAAAGAACCTCTTCAAAGTGAGTACGGCCTTATTCGAGAAAACCAGATACTATACACCTATCTGCATCTTGCCGCAGATCGGCCTCAGACAGAAGCTCTGCTGGCGGCAAAATGTATAGGCGTAGCTTACGAAACCATCCGCGACCGCAAGGGGCAGCTTCCCTGCCTTAAACCCATGAGCCAGATTGCAGGCCGCCTTGCAATACAAGAAGGTGCCAAATACCTGGAAAGGCCAATGGGCGGCAGAGGCGTGCTTCTCTCTGGCGTGCCCGGTGTTGCAAATGCCGAAGTCGTTGTGCTTGGAGCGGGGAGTGTTGGTACAGGCGCTGTAAAAATTGCCACAGGCATGGGCGCCCATGTTACGGTTATAGATATCGATCTTGACAGGCTGGAATACCTTGAGGATATCTACGGTTCTCAAATTACCACGCTCTATTCAACCGCAGAAAACATCGATGAAATTCTGCCCAGGGCGGATTTAGTCGTGGGTGCGGTTCTTATTCCCGGCGCAGCCGCGCCAAAGCTCATCCGCAACAGGCATCTGCTAATGATGAAAAAAGGCTCGGTTATTGTGGATACGGCTATTGATCAGGGCGGCTGTAGCGAAGCAAGCCATAGAACTTACCACGATGACCCTGTCTTTGAAAAGGACGGAGTGCTGAATTACTGTGTAGCTAATATGCCCGGTGCTGTTTCTTATACCTCAACAAACGCCCTGTGCAATGCTACGCTGTTCTACGGCCTTGCAATTGCGAAACTTGGCCCCGAAGCTGCGTTAAAGAAAGACCCGGGTCTGTTGCAAGGGCTGAATACTTATAAGGGAACAATTACCTGCGAAGGAGTAGCCGCTGCCCATGACCTTTCTTATACCCCGGCGGCCGAGGCGATTTCATAATGATTCCAATAATTTGCTGAAAAATGTTAAGCCCTTGTACAGATTTTCTTCGGAGATTCGTTCATCGTGGCCGTGTACTCCGCCCCATTCTTTTGGATCAAGTTTGTGAGGGCTAAAACGGAATATGCTGTCCGTGATTTCTTTGTAATGCCGTGAATCGGTGGCGGAGACCATGATGAAGGGCATGAGGGGAACGCCAGGCCATGCTTCCGCCAGGGCGGTTTTCATTTCCGGCCAGCCTGAATGCTGATAGCTACGGCTTGCCGGAACAGGATTTGATGGGGAGCCATAAATGTTGATCTGTACCCTCTTGTCATGGATAGCTTTTTTTATGAAGTCAGTTGCCGTCTCTACGGTCCAGGGTTGAAGCAAACGCAAGTTGACCACCGCATGGACTTTTGATGGCAGTACATTATCTGCGGCACTGCCTTCAAGCTGTGTCATGGCAATTGTGGTTCGCAGCATGGCTGCGGTAACCGGGTTATCTGCGGCAAGCTTGAAAAACAGCAGGCCAAAGGCGCGAGCATGGCGCATAATGAATCCCCGAATGCCCGGCATGAGCGGCGATACTTGTTTAAAAAAAGTTTCCACGGTCGGAACGAGTTTAAAAGGGAATTGCTTGCCAGCGATCCTGTACAAAGCCCGGCCAAGTATTGCCGCAGCCTGGGTTTTTGGCGGCCTTGAAGAATGGCCTGGCTCCTGCTCCACGCTCAGGTCAAGGCTCAAAAAACCTTTTTCTTCTATGCTGACAAGGGCCAGGGGCGAATCTATGCCTTTGATCTGGTTATCCGTAATTACCGCACCTTCATCAAGGAGCCATGAAAAACGCAGTCCGCGCTGGGCAAACCACCTGGAAGCCTCCCTCGCCCCAAGATGTCCGGTTCTTTCCTCATCGCCGCCAAAGGCAAACCAGACATCTCGCTTCGGCCTAAACCCTGCAGCACAGAGACTTTCTGCCGCCTCCATGATGCTGATCAAGGTACTCTTCATATCCAGGCTGCCACGGCCATAGATAAACCCGTCCTTCATTTCCGCACCGTATGGATCAACGCTCCACTTTTCTGTTTCTGCTGGCACCACATCGTAATGGGACAAGAGTAATACCGCGCTATTATCACCATCTTTGCCAGTACCGCCAGCGCCAGGCCAGCGATACAGCACCGAGTAGTGGTTCAACACCCATCGTTCTGCCGCCTTATGAAACACAGGGTAGTTCTCCACAAGAAATTCCTGAAAACGCATCAGGGCAGCCTCTGCTTCTGCAGCAGCAGCAGAGGCATCGCCCTGCAAAGCTTCGGGCGGCCACCATGTGGGAATTTTCAGCGATGCGCGGAACCGTTCTATAAAACTCACAAGAGTAGTATAACATTCTTTTAGGGTATTGGAATATACGGACTTAAAAGCTCATTTTTATAAAATAGCAATAAAAAACGCCTCTAATTTTATCCTGATTTTAGACAATTTGTATATTTCGTTATAAATTTAAAGGTATGGAACAATTAAAAAATATAGCAGAATCCATTCTTAAGATAATGCCGGACGTGAAATACATTTATGTTCACGGAGATCTTTATAAAAACAAGCATAAAAATATTTACCTTGTCATTCCTGATACATATAAGCCTTCCATGGAGGAGTACCTCAAACTAGAGAGGATGTTATATATGAAAATGAACATAAAAACGTATATATGTTTTCAACATGAAAAAGAGTACTTAAGTTCAAAAGATTCGCCCGATTTTGTTAAGAAGGTGATTTCAAAGGGCTATTTGATACATGAATCAGGGGGTAATGCTTTATGATAACTCTACCGTTGCTGCTTAGCAGGCATATGGGATTGTGGCAAGCAATACTCTTAGGTGTTCTTGGGATTCTTTTTCTTGCCGGGGTGGTTTTCAGCATAATCCTTGGGATTGATATTGCAAAACAAATTGCAGAGCTGGATAAAAGAATAAAAAAAGGGATGTAGTCGCTGTCTGCTCTTGACTATCAAGATACTCTTGATTGTAATGGCGCATAGCATTAGCCTAAGCGTTAAAACTAATGCTATGCAAATGTTAAGTAATTTTACTTCTCGCACCAGACAACTGTACTAAGGCGCTTGGCTTCCTCGTCAGTAGGATCGCGCAAGAGGCCGTTATCGACCAGCCAACACAGCAGGGCGTATTGCGGGTAGGCCGAATACTTGAGATAGGTTTTCTCGTCCTTGGAAATAAAGGACGGGATTTCCTTCTCCATGGCCTCCGCGAAGCCTTCGATGAGGCCGGCAAACAACGTTTCGCCGATTTCTTTTTGAATTTTATCCAGCACCGCATTGAAACTAGCCCATTCCTCTGCGTCAAAGAACGGAATCATGAGTTTGGGATTGCCGCCCTCCATTTTGGCATAACCCTGTTGGACAAAGGCGGCAATCCTCATCTTATCGTAATCGTTGGGCGTTTCATTCTTGCGGATCAGTTCTGCAATATGCCGAATGGCTCTCATGTCGTCCTCGCTAAAAACTTCGCGCCAGTACTTTCCGGTTTTGAAGATGAAATATCCATCGTATTGCAGGGTTTTCTCGCCTGTATCGGCATTATTGGTCTTGATGCCAGTGTGTGTGCTTCTTTTCGAAAAATCTTTTTCTTCAGGCGTAAACCCTGAAGACGCCTCATCGAAACCTGCGTGGACCCAGTGCCGACTTCCGTCTTTTCGCAATGGCGTGTCAATGACAATTTTGTTTTTGTTCAGTATGGATTCAAGCGATCTGTAATAGAGCTTTTGTAAAGCCACCGGGATTAAGGCCCACAGGAGAAAGTCTGAATCCAAATCGCTGCCGAAAAAACCAACCGCTTTGATTTCGTCTAGATACCGCCTGAACACTTCGCTAATACGCCTAGCAATCGGCTCGAGGTTGTTGAGATAATACCTGGCCTTAGACAGTCTAAAATGGGCGGTTTCTATGTAAAAGTTCGTTGTATACCTGTTCTTCCCCACCGTGCGGAAGTAGTCCATGTACAAGAGGTCTTCTACCAGCGGCTCTATATAGGCCGCCGCCACCCGTAGTGTCCGCGAGATTTCTTCAATAGTAAGCTCCTTGCCGTAACAGGCAATGCAGATATTGTTCACCAGCGGATTATGGCCTATGCCGCGCATATTATAGTCATTGGCCTCCCCATCGTGACCACACCAGAGCACTTTCTGCTCAAAACTTAAATTTTCTTCCATTTCAATTCCTTCCTTGAGTTTTTTCTTGATCTCGCTGACATGCCATCGTACCGTGGCCGGCGGAATGTCCAGCAGCGCAGCGATTTCCGCTCCT
>JAIRUO010000276.1 GCA_031254385.1 Treponema sp.
TTTGCCCAATACGGTGTTCAGTCAGGCACTTTAATACCATGGGCGGAGCTTTTTGTAGTGGATGTTCCGCAAAATAGTTTTGTCAGCAACGGAAGAGTACCCTATACCCATAACGAGCCCATTATTGCAGGACAAGACGGATCAGGCGCATTGTACAGAGTTCTTACCAGAAATTACGCATTAACAGAAAGATACGGCATCAATTTCCTCAACCAGGGCCAACCCCTCTTCATTTCTCTTGAAGAACCCAGTTCTCCGCCCAATCAAAGCATAGAATTCAGGGATTTTGAAACAGGCGCTTCCTACCGAGCAACTCTTGTTACCACAGTAGAAGGTTCGGGAGCAAATCTGACTTCATCCTTCTATATAACACTGGTAAGAACCGCCCGTGACGGAACCAGAAAAACATACACTGTTGGAACCCCCACTGTAAAAAGGCCGCAGATCGTCTCTTACCGGATGCGAAAAGTGATGATCGCCCCCCATGACGGTTCCATGATTGTGGTAATCGAGATGAAAAGACAAAATGGCCCAGATTATGATATACGCTTTATGATTGAAGCAGTACGGCTATAATGACTCATTGATAGGGTCTAAAAATCTGCGTAACCACACTGCCATCCTCAAATAAAAACCGTAGATAATACCTGAATCCCAAGTCCAGACGCTGCCAAAGCCCCTCATTCTGAACTTCAATTGCCAGATCAATTATCTCGCTCCTGGAAAGGGCCTCCCTAGCCTGGGCAAATAGGTAATTTCCCCTGGGCAGTTCCGCAATCAAAGCATCCTGAACCGCTTTTGCCTGTGTTTCGCTGTTAGAACTTCCGGCAAATACTAGTGCCCCCGGAAATTTCTTCTTATCCGGCTGAAATTCCTGCGCCAGCAATGGTTCCAGTTCAAAACAAAAGAGTTTTTCGCCGTCGTTTTTTGCTTCCCAGGGGTCTGCTTCCAGATCAGCGCAATACAATAAAGGTTGAAGCAGATTCAGGCAGACTATTTCAGGTTTCATCATTCATTAATTATGGCATAAATTATGAAATATTTTGCGCTTAAAATGAAGCGCCTTCCATCTCAACGCCGTAATAGGGGGAGGAGGCCATATTATGAAGCCCAATTTACTATTTCGTATTTTTCTGTCTGCCGCGCTTATCTTTTCCTGCTGTAGCACAGAAACAATTATCCATGAGGTCCTGAGCAGATCTGCCTCAGCACCTGTTCTTTTGGACTGTAGCGCTGCTTCTTCCACAGAAATATCTTTTCGTTTTTCGGTTCCAGTCAGAATGGTATCCTTTTATATGGAACCTTCTGTAGAAGTCCTTTCTTATGAAGATGGCGAGGAAATTCTGATTGTTTTAGCCGAGTCTTTAAGGGAAGGGGAAAAGATCATTGCCGACATACTTGTAGAAGATGATAACCGTAATACCCTTAATGCATTAGTACCATTTAGGGCAAGAAACGACAGGGTACCTCAACTCGTCATTAATGAACTGCGTACCGAATATTCCAGCGCTACCAAAACTGCACCTGCCAGGGTGGAATCTGTGGAATTCCTTGCCAAAAGTGCGGGAAACATGGGAGCTCTGCGCCTTTTTATTGCCGGCAATTCACTGACCCAGCCTGTCTTTGAGTTTCCCCCTGCGGAAATAAGAGCAGGAGAATACATAGTCCTGCATCTAAGGACTATGCTGGAAGGCTCTGTTGACGAGACAGGAGACAATCTCGCGCTTTCCGGCGGATACGAGGCGCTTCCTGACGTAAGGGATTTCTGGGTTCCCGGCACGAGCAAGCTATTGCGAAAAACCGAGATTGTGTATCTTGTTGATCAGGATGACAGGATCATTGACGCGGTTTTGATGAGTGAAAATCCCGGATCTTCCTGGGGTAAGGATGCTTTAACTTCCGCTGCGGAATTTATTGCCGCACAGCGAGCCTGGCTGCCACGGAATAATGCCGGAGAATCCTATATACTGACTCCGTCTGACGCGATCATCACCAGCGGCGCTACAGCTACCAGAACCGTATGCCGTGATGAAACCCTGGGAAACACCCGTTCTGCGCAAAACTGGTATATTACCGTAACCAGCGGGGCAACGCTGGGAAAAAACAATAACCCAAACCGGTATGTCCCCAGATGAGCTGTCTAACAAGCAGCCCTAGAGCAAGCCCTTGAACAATTTTTCGATTTCCGGCTTTGGCATGGCACCTGCTTTTTGGGCGGCAATGGTGCCATTTTTGTAAACTATCAGCATGGGGATTGAAACTATGCTGTGGCGACCAGCAAGATCCTGTTGCTCATCAACATTGACTTTTGCCACCTTGATCTGGCCTTCGTATTCATTTGCTATTTGATCTATAAAAGGAGCTATCATCTTGCAGGGGCCGCACCAGGAAGCCCAAAAATCAATCAAAACTGGCGTTTCAGAATTAACAACCTCTTCTTCAAAATTATCACCGGTCAGTGTTATATAACCGCTCATTAGAAAACCCTCCCAAGCCTCTACTTTTTTTGTGTTTATCATTATACTCAATAATAATTATGTTTTCTATAGTACCAGAATTACTTGCCCCCGCAGGCTCTCCGGAAGCCCTGGATGCCGCCTGTGCAGAAGGGGCCGATGCTGTATACCTTGGCCTCAAAAGTTTTAACGCCCGCCTGCGGAGCGCTAATTTTTCTTATGCCCAGTTTGAAGGGGCGCTCCGTTCCCTGCGCCGCATGGGTAAAAAAATCTATGTAACGGTAAATACTGTTTTTGAAGAAAGGGAGGCGGACAGGCTGTACCAACTCTTAAAGTACCTGGCGGCCCTTGAGCCGGACGGCATCATAGTCCAGGATTTTGGGCTTATAACCCTGGCCCGCGAGAATTTCCCGTCCCTTAAGCTCTTCGCGTCCACCCAGATGAACATTGCCTCAAGCCGGGGCATAAATCTGCTCTCCCGTTATGGTTTTTCCAGGGTTGTGCTGGCCAGGGAGCTTTCTTTAGAAGAAATCCGGGACCTACGCAAAAATACCAACGTGGAGTTGGAAGTTTTTGTACACGGCGCTCTGTGCATGAGCGTTTCCGGCCTCTGCCTCTTTTCCAGTTTTCTGGGAGGAAAATCAGCTAACCGCGGAATGTGTACCCAGGCCTGCCGCCGTTTTTATTATCCTGAAGGGTCTGCGGAAGGGGGCTATTACTTTAGCCCCAATGATCTTGAGCTAATAGAAAAAATTCCTCTTCTGGCCGAGGCAGGGGTTAATTCATTCAAGATCGAAGGAAGGATGAAAAGCGCCGAATACGTGGGGACTGTAGTTTCCGCTTACCGCCTGGTTTTGGACAGCCTAAATTCTGGAGAAGATGAGCTTGCCCTTGCCATAAAAAATGCCCAGATCATACTCCGCAATGATTTTGCCCGGCCTAAGACCGTGTACCTCTTTAACGGAAACAATTCTTATGAATGGCTTAATCCCCATCAGACCGGGGGAACCGGCATTCCCCTGGGGAAATTGCACAAGGTAAAAGTTAAAGGCGAGGCCAATTTGGGCCTTATTGCACCGGCAAAAGACATTACCGGAGAGCCGTTGCTCCCAAATACCGGCGATTCAGTACGGCTGCACCGCGCCGATGATACCCTCAGGGAGTCTCACAAAATTACATCCGCAGAGGATGTACGGGGCGCTTCAAGGGCCGCTGGCCGCTGGATTGATATTCCCGAAGGGTTTAATGCCGGAGACGCTATCTACCTTATTCAGACTAAATCCATGACCAGGCGTTACCCGCAAATAATTAAGGGAAACCTGGATGCATATAAACGCTGTCCCGGCAGGGATAAAGCGCCCAAACCCAAAACATTGGGAACACAAAAAAAATCTGCAAAAATTAAAGAACTGGCGGAGGGTCTTTATGTTCAGGTTTCGGGAATTGAAGACCTGTATGTACTGCAATCAGATCGCCCGGTTAAAGCGATACTCTGCTATAACCACAATCAGCTTCCCCGGCTTCTTCTAAAGGATAAACAGCCCCTTCCTTTTATCTTTCAAGACATCATCATCCAGCTTGATCCTTTCTTCCCGCAAGATCAGGAAGCCCAATTATCAGAAGATATTACAGCGCTGATAGATAGGGGCTACAGATATTTTATTGTCAATAATCCCGGACATTTTTCTCTTTTTAAGGCAGCCAAAAACAAAATGCCCCAAGATGCAAAGCAGGGCAAGAAAAAAACCAATGATCCCGGAATCACCCTTATCGCCGGGCCTTGGCTCTATATTTTCAACTCCTGGTCCCTGGCCTTTATCAATAGCGCCGGCGCAGAATATTTGGTTTCTCCCCTGGAAAACAACCGACAGAATCTGGAACGCACCCTTTCAAATGAAGCTTTGGCCTTTAGGCGCAAAACATTTATTACCGTGTATTCGCACCCAAGCCTGTTCAGGATCAGGAGTCCCCTGGGCAAGCTATACGATTTTAACAAATTTTCCGGCAATAAGGATGAATCTTTCCGCCTGGTTTCTTCCTCCGGCTCTGCGCATGTTTACCCAGAAACCTCCTTTTACATTGCCGACAAAATCCCATTTTTACAGCAGGCAGGGTTTCACCGTTTTATTTTGGACTTTTCCATGACACCGCTAAAAAAAGCGCGTTACAAGGAATTAATGAAGGCCGCCAAAGAAGCTGCTCTCCCGTCCGGGGAAAGCCGTTTTAACTGGAAGGACGGTTTTTACAAAAGTGAAAAATAAAAAAAGGGGCTGACACCATACGCGGGAAACTAATCTCTATATAATTCAAAAACAAGCCTGTGCCTTGATTTTTCCGTTGAATCGTATAAGCGGCTCCCGACAAGATTGATGAAACCAGGACTGCCAATGCTTAATGCATCCAAAATATCAAGCGCAGATATATTCTTTATGATAAAATTACGGCAGGTCAGGTTTTGTAAATTTTTCAG
>JAIRUO010000280.1 GCA_031254385.1 Treponema sp.
ATGAGAAAAAAGGTGATGGTGTGAAAAAAAATGTACGAAAGACTGGCGTTGCCAGCAAAACGAGAAAAAAAGATGGCTAAAGGGTTATTTGTGGGTTGACTTTTTATAGAAGCAGTGAGCGGTGAAAATAAGGAGATATTGCATGAGCAATATTCTTGAGGTTAAAGACCTAAGCGTTGATTTTAAGGATTTTTCGTTAAAATCAATATCATTTAACTTGCCAACTGGCTCTATAATGGGCTTCGTTGGTCAAAACGGCGCCGGAAAAACCACCACGATACGTTTGATACTAAATATGCTTAAAAGAAGCAGCGGAGAAATCAGGCTGTTTGGATTAGATAATATAGCAAATGAAGTTGAGATTAAACAAAATCTTGGAGTTTTGTTTGACAACATATTCTTTAATGATTCATGGAAAATTAAAGAATTAGAGATAGCCATAAAGGGTTTTTATGAATCCTGGGACAGCAAATTATTCAAGCAATATGTGGATAAGTTTGATTTGCCCTTCAATAAAAAAATAAAAGATCTGTCCAGAGGAATGAAAATAAAAACAATGCTTGCTGTAGCAATGTCCCATAATGCAAAGCTTCTTATTCTTGATGAACCAACCAGCGGGCTTGACCCTGTTGCCCGGAATGAACTCCTGGATATTTTTAGGGAATATATAGCAGATGGGGAAAGAAGCATTTTGTTTTCGACTCATATTACATCCGACTTGGAACACGCTGCGGAATATATTACGTTAATTGATAACGGAAGGGTGTTTTATTCAGGCACTACCAATGACCTAATTAATAATTATTTTATTGTTAGGGGAAAACCCGATATATTATCTTCTGAATTGGAAAAAAACATTATAGGTTTAACAATAAACCAAACTGTATTTGTCGGCATGGTTAAATCGTCAATGCTGCAGGATATTCCCAAAGAAATTGCAACAGGAATTCCCTCTATTGATGAAATTCTTGTTTACATCAGCAAAGGAATACATAAAAATGAATAATATACTTAAAGCGTTAAAATTGGATGTTTATACAGCTAAAGCAGGATATTCAAAAACAATCATACTTTATATATTGGTACTGCTTCTTGGCATTAGGGGCGAAAGCACAGTGCCTATTTTAGCAATCATGCTTTTCTCTGGACTTTTTAGCTCTTTCCCATTTCTTATATTCAATAAAAATGATGATGATAAAATATATGGAATACTGCCAATTCACAGAAAAGAAATCGTTGCAGGAAGATATCTTTTTGCCGTTCTTCTTGGATTGCTAAATCTAATAATTTCTATAATATTGTGCCTAATAGCGGCATTTTTGTCAAAACAGGACATAAATATCTTTAGGTTAGTTGTAACAATATCGGCGGCTTTCTGGTATTATTGTTTTATGATTAGTTATGATTACCCTATCTATTATAAATTTAGTTTCTCCAACTCAATTATATTAACAAGTCTGCCCTATTTTCTTATAGCTCTCTTTTTTGCATTTATAGCCCCTAATATTAATATAGCTGAAATGTATGAAATCTATAATACAGATTTACAGCTTTCTGCTGGTCAACTCATTTTAGTATTGCTCTCCGGGCTTTTTTTAGGTATCATTATGCTAATTATTTCCGGCTTTATCTCGTATAGGATTTTTAAAAATACAGCACTGTAATTATCACACCCTCTTTGACCAGCAGCAGTTCTTTGCTTTGCGGCCGCTTCCACAGGGGCAGGGGTCATTGCGCCCAACGCCCTTCCATTTAGACTGCATCATGGTACGCAGTTGGGCCATGATCGCATCCGGCACAAGTCCTTTCGCAGAAAGAGATCGTATTATTTTAACTGCCGGTTCTATATAAGAAAAGAAATGTTTCAGCCCCGCGCATAAATGATTCAAGCCCGGTTCCCCGTCCTCTGACAGCGCAAATCTGTCCTTGGGGCAGCCGCCGTTACACACCGCAAGCCAAGGGCAGGAGCGGCATTGAGCGCAGAGCTCGTCTTGCTTGTCTTCGCCAAAACGGCGCTGTACGGGTAAATCTGCCAGCGTACCAAGATGAGACGAACTAATGTCGCCAATACGGTGCGTTACATTGACAAAATGATCGCAGGAATAGACCCCGCCGTCCTGCTCCACAATAAGCGCCCTGCCGCAAGTGGGTGACATCCAGCATAAGCCGGCGCTTCCATCTGACCAAACCCGCATAGTTTCGGCAAACAACTGAACGTCAAGTTGCCCCAGGTCATGCAAGACCCATTCGTCAAAAACGGAACACAAAAAATTTCCATAATCGACACCTGACACACTGTCCAGCATAAGCTTTTCTTCATTGTCCCTGCGGACTATGGGAATAAATTGTATCCAGCCTGTACCCAGAGCCCTAAGCGCCCGGTATACGGCAAGCGGTTCTTTTGCCGTTTCCGCCGTCACCGTACACAACAGATCCGGCTGTATACCATGAGACTGTAAGCGCTTTACCGTATCTTTGGCAAGCTGATAAGTACCGCGATCTTGGTGATCTTTACGGTATTGATCATGAATCCATTGTGTGCCATCAATACTCAGCCCGACATCAAAATGGGCTTCTGCCAGAAAAGAACACCAAGCGTCATTTAGAAGAGTACCGTTGGTCTGAAGGCTGTTCCAGCAGGTCCAGCCTTCTGGCAGATAACGCTTTTGCAAATCCACGGCCAGCCTATAAAAATCCAGCCCTGCCAGCGCAGGCTCGCCGCCATGCCAAACGAAGCTTACGACAGGACCAGGGCTTGCCTCAAAATATTGGCGTATAAAACGCTCCAGCGTCTCATTCGTCATTCGTGGGCCGCTTGTGCCTGTTTCCGCATATACCGTATTCCTGTAGTAACAGTAACTGCATTGCAGATTACAGAGTGAGCCTACGGGTTTAACCATTACCACAAACTGCGATGTTTTATTCGGCTGAGATACCTGAATATGCGCTTCTTCTGTCATTGCCTAACTGCGCAAATGCTGTTCAAAGAATGAAAAGACCTTTTCCCAGGAATCCATGGCCTGGACGGGCCGATATGCTTCGCCGTTATACGACCAAAAAGCGTGTCCCGCGCCGTCATAGCGGAAGAATTGATAATTCTTGCCGTGCTTTTTTAGCGCTTCCTCATGCTGATTGACTTGTTCTGGGGTTGGGAATTTGTCGTCGTTGCCAAATATGCCGAGCAACGGACAGCCTAAATCGGGGGTAAGATCGATAGGCGCCACAGGCTGGTTCGGTGATAATTCTTCTTTTGACATCACCACGCGCCCGCCCCAGCAGTCTACTGCCGCGTTAAGCCCTTTTACTTTACATGCCGCGAGGAAGGAATGGCGGCCACCGGAACACATGCCAATAACGCCGACCTTGCCGTTAGAGTAAGGCAGGGCGTTCAGGTGCTGTAGCGCCCCCTCGCAGTCGCCAATAACGCTGGCATCGGGTACGCCGCCTTCCTGCCTTGCCTTGCCAGCGACATCCGCCGGGGTTCCGTGTCCAAAACGCTCATAGATGTTCGGGCAGAGCGTAACATACCCATGTTGGGTAAAGCGTCGGGCAACTTCACGGTTAAGCTCATCCCACCCGGGCATATGGGGGATTAGGATGATTCCTGGGTAAGGGCCGCTCCCAAGGGGCCTGGACAAGTAGGCATGAATACGGTCTCCGGCATGGCCCGGCATAGTAATAGTCTCGGCGATCATTCCTTCATAAGCGTCAGTCTGCAACTGATTCCACATAAAATCCTCCTCTGTTACTGTTTATATAAATTATACATCAACTCCGGTATAATAGAAAGAAAGGCTGGGTAAAAAGGCTTTGTTCAAGGAGGCAGTCATGAACATTCATTATAATCAGGTAGGCTACGATCCCAAGCTGCCAAAAAAGGCCGTCTTAACCGGCAAGGGTGAATATTGCATGATTCTGAATGAGCGGGGGCTTGACGCAAACCGCAGCCCTGCCAATGCAGACGAGAAGGATTGTGCGCCTGTACTTTCTTCGGCGGTTTTCGATGAGGCCTCAGGGGACACGGTACGCACCGTGGATTTTTCAGCCTTCTCTGAACCGGGGAAGTATTACCTTATCGCCGATGGAGAAAGCGTCATCATCGAGATAAAAGAAAAGCCCTACCATGCGCTGAGCAACGCCTTGGTAAAAGGGCTCTACTATCAACGCTGCGGCTGCGAACTCCCGGGAAAATACGCCGGCCCCTACTGCCACAGAATCTGCCATACGAAAAAAGCTACATTGGTCAAGGACGATGGAGAACCCGACACAAGTACGGTAATAGACTGCGCCGGGGGCTGGCACGATGCTGGGGATTACGGCAGGTATATAGGCCCTGCGGCGGTGACAGTTGCACACATGCTCTACTCCTGGGAATTTTTTCCGCAAGTATATAACGATCAGCTTAATATCCCAGAAAGCGGCAACGGCGTACCAGACATTCTTAACGAATGTCGCTACGAACTGGAATGGATGCTCAAGATGCAGAGACTAGACGGAGGGCTCTACCATAAAGTGGCTACTCGGTATTTTGCCCCATTCATAATGCCTGAAGAAGATAAGGAGGATCTTTGGCTCTTCCGGGTTAGCCACTGTGCCACCGCCGGATTCGCCGCAGTTGCGGCCCAGGCTTCACGGGTTTACTTGGCCTACGATGCCGGCTTTTCCGACAGGCTCCTTGAGGCGGCGAAAAGGGCCTGGAACTGGATGGAAGCGAACCCTGTTTATGAGCCTTTTCGCAACCCGCCTGATTACAGATCCGGGTGGTATGGGGATCGCAGTTGCGAGGACGAACTTTTCTGGGCCTCCGCAGAATTGTATTCCGTTACCGGAGAAGCCCCCTATCTGGATGCCATGAAAAAACGGGTGGATGGGGTAGATATTTCCCAATTCGGCTGGCAGGATGTTGCGGGCTTGGGGGCCCTTTCCTGCCTCTTTATAATGAAGGATAAACTGGATGGAGCTTTCCTTGCCTCTTTAAAAAAGCGCTTTCTCCAAAGTGCGGACTCCTTCCTGGCCCTTACCCAAAAGAGCGGTTACGGTACGGCTCTGGCAGCAGACCGTTATATATGGGGAAGCATACTCCCGATCTTGAACAACGCCATTGTAATGATCTGCGCTGGACTCCTTACAGGGGAAGAGAAATACCGGAACGCCGCCAAGAACCAGCTTGATTATCTATTGGGGATGAACGCCACAGGCTACAGCTTTGTGACGGGCTTTGGGGATAGGGCCTATCGCTTCCCCCATCATCGGCCCTCTTACGCTGACGGGGTGGATGATCCAGTCCCTGGCCTAGTGTCCGGTGGGCCCAA
>JAIRUO010000067.1 GCA_031254385.1 Treponema sp.
ACGCTTTTTCATCTTATAACAGAGTTTCAGAATTTTTTAATCAATTGTACGCTATGCCGTTCGCTGATAAATATGAAAAATTATTTTCGCCGGGTTTGCTTCCTATTGGCTTACGAAAGTATATTCTTGCATCTCTTGAAATGTCGCAAGACATAGAGGTTAATATTGAAACACAAAAGAAAAAAGTCAAATCGAAGAGCCGTTATCTCAAAGAGGAAGACTTTGCAAAAATCAGTGATCATATCTCATTAACAGAAGATTTATCTGTTTGGGATGTTTACAATCGCTTTACCAGCTATACTTCAAATCAGATTGAATCGGGTAGCGGTATTATGAATGCAAATCGTCATATTGATTATGCATTTTCAGTTATCGCCGAGAGGAAAAAGCATGTAACCTCAAAGACAACCCAAAAAGGTCTTAGATAACGCAACGGTGTCAGTCACCTTTTTGGCCAATTTAGCCTAAAAAGGCGGAGTAAGAAAGAGAAACCACGGATTACGCAGATTTTTACGGATTTTCACTGATAAATATCTATTTTTAATTCTCTTATCCGTGACAATCCGTGTAATCCGTGGTTGTATTTGTTCTCTTTTCTCTTTTCACTTTTCCCTTTACTATGTAACCATGTACCAAACAGAAAAGCGCTACTACTTCGACTGGGCAGCCACGGCAATCCCTTGGGATAAGCTCCCTGACAACATACATTTTGGGAACCCGTCTTCCCCTCATTATGAAGGAATGAAGGCCAGAGAAGCATTGGAAGACGCAAGAAAGCGTTGCGCTATTGTGCTTGGGGTATTGCCAGAAAATATTTACTTTAGCTCAGGCGGCACTGAATCAAACAACCTGGTACTCTATTCTTTTCTGAAAAAAAGAGTAAAGGGACGCATATTGTATTCAGCTACAGAGCATCCTTCTATAAGAGAAAATTGTTTTGTGCTTGAACGTTTTGGAATCCCTATTAGCCCCATCGCCGTAGAAAAAGACGGCAGGGTAAGCGCTGAAACACTTAGCCGTGCTTTGGAAAAAAATACTGACACACGCTTTGCAGCGATAATGGCGGTCAATAACGAAATCGGCACTGTTACGGACATGGAGAAAATTGCTTCCGTTATTCGCAATAAAGGCGGCGCTCCTATCCACCTGCACAGCGATCTGGTACAGGCTGTCGGCAAATTACCTATTAACATTAAATGCTGGGATTTGGACTCTGCATCTGTAAGCGCACATAAACTGGGAGGGCCAATTGGCATTGGGCTGCTCTACCTTAAAAAACCTATTGAAGTCCTTTACGCAGGGGATCAGGAAAGGGGCATCAGGCCCGGAACGGAGAACGTGTCAGGCGCAATCGCTCTGGCAGGGCTTTTGGAAAAACTGGCAACTCCCGATACGGTAAAAATAGAGTCTGCAAAAGCGGAAGAACGCTGGCAATATCTCATCAATTCCTTAAAAAAAATAAAGCGTTGTTCTATTATTCCGGAAGACCGGGAAACACAAGATGCACGTTTTTCCCCCTGGATTTTGCAGGCCCGGTTCAAAGGCATTCCCGGAGAAGTAATGCTCCGGGCTTTGGACGCAGAAGGCTTTGCAATATCAACAGGATCGGCCTGTTCTTCCGCTTCCCCGGAAAGGCCGGTATTAGCTGCAATGGGGCTTGATGAGGCGGCTAGGCGAGAGGGGATCAGAATATCGCAGGGCTGGACTACCACTATCGAAGATATTGAAGCCCTTCTTAAAGCAATAGAAAAGGTTCAATCATTATGACGGTCTACCTTATAAAACCTGGCGAGCTTGTCTTAAAGGGCGGCAACCGCAAAGCATTCGAAAAAATACTACGCAGAAACCTTTCTAGTTTACTTAAAGGAAGCGGCGCACAGCTCATGATGAAGCAGGGCCGCTCTTATATCCACGCTCCTGTTGAATCCGAAGCGTTAGTCGAAGATGCATTGAGCCGCCTTATGGGTATTTCTGGCTGGGCCAAAACCCAAGTTTGCGAAAAAACAGTGGACGCAGTTATTACGTTATGCGTAAATGAAGCATTGGCACTTTTTGAAAAGGGAATAAGGACCTACAAGATCGAAGCCCGCAGGACTGACAAGAGCTTCCCCCTGGATTCTTACCAGATACGCTGCGCCGCCGGAGACGCGATCTGTGAGGCGGTTCCTAATTTAAAGGTGAATGTAAAAAAACCGGAAGGCTTTATTTATGTTGAAATACGCGAAAAGGCGTATGTCTACGCGGACGCCAGAGATGGACGGCGAGGATTGCCTACAGGCACGGCAGGACGCGGACTCCTGCTCTTATCCGGCGGCATTGATTCGCCTGTTGCCGGATACATGATGGCAACAAGGGGCATGAGCCTGGAAGCGGTGTACTTTCACGCATGGCCTTATACCTCAGATGAAGCCAAGCAGAAAACCATAAAGCTTGCGGAAATTACCGGATCGTATTGTATGGGCATGCGTCTTTTCATCATTAATTTTACGCCCATTCAAATCCGCATAAAAGAAAAATCCCCAGAACCGTGGCGGACTATTTTACTCCGCATGGCCATGATGGAGTGCGCTGAAAGGCTGGCCTTTTCGCGCAAGGCTAAATGTCTGATCACTGGAGAAAGCCTTTCGCAAGTGGCTAGCCAGACCATAGAAAACATTAGCTGCACAGAAGGCAGGATGAGACTGCCCGTGCTACGCCCCTTAATCGGCATGGACAAAGAACAGATTATCAGAATTGCAGAAAATATCGGTACTTATAAAACATCCATACTGCCGTATCAGGACTGCTGCGTGCTGTTCAGCCCTCCACATCCTGTGTTACGTGGAAATACTAAAGAGGCGTCGGAGCTTTATACTGCCCTTGAACTTGATGATCTGATAAGCCAGGCCCTTGCAGAAAAAGAAATTGCGGCAGTATAAGAAGTAAGAATTTTACCACACGCCCAAGTATGCACGGCGTGGCGCAAAAAAAATCCAAAAGTGAATAATGCGCGAAGGCTTTAGCCTGAGCAGCGCGCCACTATACACGGAGTTTTTATTTTTTTCTTCCTCTCCGTTAAAATCCGTGTAATCGGTGGTTCATCTTATTTGTCTTCTCAAACGCTATTCAAGGGGCGGGAAGTAACCGGTACTGTCTCGGCCGGATCGCTCCATTAAGTAAACTTCAACATCCAGCGGAAGGTAGGCTGTGCCGAATTCCGTGGGGAGCGTTGACCTGTAGCGCAAGCTGTAATTGCCATTGGGTTTGTTGACCAGGTCTCGTATTGCCGGCCCTATGCCTTCGTTGCGGTAAAGGGGCAGAACCTGGCCGCCGGTTTGTTCGCAGAGGTAGAGGAGATCGCCTCCGGCCAAGCCGTTCCCAACCATCACCGCATAGAACACTATGTTGTTGTTCACCATGTAGGCGGCAAGTTCAGAAAGGCTGTACTGCTCATAAGCCAGTTCGCCAAAGCTGCCGCC
>JAIRUO010000081.1 GCA_031254385.1 Treponema sp.
ATAGAAACTGCTAAGTATTTCCTCTTGTCTAATCGAAAATATAGATATATGGCAATTCGTTTTGACATAGTTTTTGTTGCCCCTCAGGGGATTACCCATCTTGCATCTGCCTTTATGGAGCGTGTATGATAATGGCAGCACAGGAAGTCCCAAGGAGAACCAGGGCAGAGAACCGCCTTGGCATTTCTGAATTGGAGGCTCTACGTGCAAAGATCAACAACGAAGAATATGTATATGAGGCTATTCAGCGTATTGCTCTGATCCTTAGCAATGAGCTTCTTGATATACCCCAGGGAGGTAATAATTACGAACAACGGCGGAAAAGGCGGAGATAATCGCGGAAACCGGCGCCGATCAATGAGGCGTCGCAATAATAATAAAGAAGATAGAGAAGATCGGCAGCGTGGCAGCAGCCGTTACGATAAAAACCGCGCCGTTTTATCAGAAAGACCAAAATGGACTCCTCCTCAAGCCCCCTCTGAGCCCCTTCCTGTCCTGGAATGTCATTATTGCGGCAAGCCCATAGGGGATATTGCCTTGGCTGTAGCCGATAAGGTAAGCAATAAAGCCGTACATTTTGACTGTATCATTGCCAAACTTACAGAAGAAGAACATCCGGGAAAGGGTGAATCCATCGCGTATATTGGGGGAGGCCGGTTTGGAATAATACGGTTCAACGATCCTCCGGATTCCAGAAAGTTTACCATCAAGAAGGTTCTTGAATGGGAAAATAAAGATGAGCGCGCCCAATGGCGTTCTCAGATAAGCGATCACTTTTCTGTAACATAAACCAATGGAAAAAACTGAACATTCAGAAATAGATAAACTAAAACGGGAAATAAGGAATTACAAGAGTCTTTTTCACTGCGCCCTTGATATTTTTAACCGCACTACTGTTTCCGGGGTTCTGGAGGCCGCAGCATGGAAGTTATCCGATCATTTTTTGCCTTCCTTTATAGTTTTTATCCGAAAGCCTTTGGCTGGCAAAGAAGGTATTGTTATTAATGGATATAAAAATTACAGGCATATAGCCCCTAAACTGAACCTTGAAAGCATTGCCCGTTTTGAGCCTTTCTTTCAAAAAAACCCCAACCCCATAAGTTACGACTTATTGGCTATAGAACTTAAAAGCTCCGCCGTTTTTGACTCATTGAGTCCCGAAGTTATAGTTCCCATTCAGGATTCTGCTGGGCTTTACGGTCTTGCGCTGGTGGGTAGAAAGGTATTTGAAGAACAATACGATGATGCGGATCTGGAATATCTCCAGCATCTTATGTTTTTTGTTTCCCAGGCCATACAGAACCACCTTCTCGATGGGCGGGTCATTAAAAAAGAAAAAGAGATTGAAAAAACCGGCCTAATGGCTAAAATTGAACGAATGGGGCTAATGCAAAAATGATTGGAGGCATTTAGGCGCCTCTTCTGCTGCCGCTCTCGTCTTCTTCTTTGCGTTTTTGGAACGGGACGCCTTTATTGCGATCTGTTTTTAATAAGAAGATATAATCAAAATTAACAGAAACCCCGATGGATTTTAGCTTTTTTATATGTTCCGGCCTCTGGTTTATTTTCTCACGGCTGCTCATCATGAGTTCCGGGGCAACATGGACCATATACAGAGGGTCAGGATCGCCATAAAAATCTATTCCGTCTTCTGCCGCATAAGATTTGCGGTTTGGCATTGCTGATGCAAAATCATTCATTCTAAGGGCAGGAGATGCGTAATACCGGTGTATGCCGGAGCTGGTAACCCAATAGGCTGTGTAAATGGCCCCATTCATATCAAGCTTTTTGTCCCAGGAAAGCAAAATCAGCCCATCCCGTTGGAGCTGGGATCTAAAGTCGGGAATTGCTATCGGCATTTCTTCCCCTGGCCTTGCTAAAACAACTTTTGGAGCTGCTTTATACTGAACAGGGGCGTTTTCTCCGGGAAAAGCAAGAATAATACAGCCGGATCGTCCGCCGTTGCATTGCCTGTTCTCAAAGTCTTTAATTTTTATCATAATTTTGTTCTCCTAGACTGTACTGCTTTTTTAACTTAGTGAGTTCAGCTTGAGTCCTTATATTTTAAATTTATGATTCCTAACAAAGATAGTCAACAATTATTGGGATTTTTTTAACATCTTTATGATTCTAAAAAGCTGTTTATCACGGCTGACCAGGAGCAAAACTACTCCAACAGCCGCATATAGTATAGCCAGCAGCATAAGCGGTAGACCCAAGCTGATTATACGGCCATGCCCAGAAAACAAGGTTTCAAGATGAGGTCCGATAAACAGAATGGGAATTACTGCGATTGCGGAAAGCAAAATCAGCTTTGCGCTGTAAAATATCGCGGATTTTAGGACTTTGGCCATGGGAATCATGGGGTTTTTTTTGAGGAAGATAAGAAGAAAAACCGTGTTTACAAAACTGGCAAGGGAAAGGGCAAAGGCAATACCGCTGCCCTTAAAAGGGCCAACCAGAATAGAGGCTGCGGCAATATTTACCCCAAAAGAGATAAGCCCTGCAAAAGTCGGAGACTTGGAATTGCTCTGCGCGTAAAACGCCGGCGCCAAAATGCGGTTTAATGCGATAAAGTAAAGCCCCGGCATGTGAAAGTTAAAGGCCCTGAGCGTAAGGCTTACGGATTCCTCGTTAAAACTATGGCTTTCAAAAAGCAGCCTGATAAGGCTTGCTCCCCGCGCAATGAAAAAAAAGGTAATGGGTATGGTAATAAAGGCGATTATATTTAGGGCAGAAACGAGCCTTTCGGTAAAAATATCCCATTTTAGGCTTTTGGCATGTTCCGCCAGATCAGGCAGCAGCACCGTACCAATGGACACGGCAAATATGCCTAGCAGCAATTCCTGCATACGCAGACTATACTGGAGGCTCGAAACCACGCCTTCCCCGGCATTGCCTGCCAGCGCCGTAGATACCAAGTCATTGATCTGGTAAGCGGCCATGCCCAGGATGGTCGGCCCTATCAGAATAAGAACCTTCCTGGTTCCTGCGTTAAAGAACGCCTTCTTTATTCCAGTAAAGAAAAAACGCTGCCCCTCTTTTAGCACAAAGGGAAGCTGTATGGCACATTCCAAAAAACCGCCTATAAGGATACCCACAGCCATCGCTCTGGCCGGGTTTCCCACATGATCCTTTAGGCCGTAGGCGCAGAGTATTGCTGCAATATTGAGGAGTATGGGCGCAAGGCCGGAAGGCGAAAATATTTTTAGGCTGTTAAGTATGCCCTGAAAAAAGGCCGCAATAGAAATCAGCGCCAGGAACGGAAACATAAGCCGGGTCAGGAAAACGGTCTCGTCAAATTCCTCAAGGCCAAACAGAGGTACTACAAGAGGGGTAATGAGGATTCCGATCATTACCGTCAGGGTGACAGCAAAAGTCAAAAACGTAAAAAAACAGCAAAGGAATTCTTTGGTCTTTTTTTTGTCGGCCTCCAGCAAATATTCTTTAAAGGTAGGGATAAATGCTGCGGCAATGGAGCCTTCTGCAAAAAGGCGGCGCAAAAGGTTGGGAATCATAAAGGCAACGGAAAACGCGTCCGAAAGCGCAGTGGTTCCCAGAAGGCTAGCTTTGGTCATTTCCCGCACAAGCCCCAAGACACGGGAGATAAGCGTTAAAAGGGAGAGCATTGATCCGTGTCGGATCAATGCCCTTCCAGCCTCATTTTTCTGGCCTTCGTTATGGTCTTCTTCTTTTGGGCCTATTGATTCCTGATTTTCCAACTTTTTACTTGCCGGGCTTGGAACCTATCAGGGTAAAGCTCAGACCGCATTGATACCTTTCGCCGCTTTCCGGGTTTGCTGCTTTTTCTGAAGCGTAATAACCTACAGATCCGGTGGAAAAATCTTTTGCGTTTGCAATCAGGGTTGACCAGGTCTTGCCTTCGCTATCTCTAATGGTAATTTCAAGATAGCGCGGGGCCTTGGGGTCTCTTTTTGCAGGTTCAGGCATTGTGTCCTCCTATATGGGTATTATG
>JAIRUO010000126.1 GCA_031254385.1 Treponema sp.
ATTTTCAATAATTTCAAAACCTCTTGTAATTCCTTATACTATATAGATATAATGAGTTTATATAGTACGCGATGGTTCTTGGTCATCACTTTTTACCTCGGCTCGTAATGTGCAGGTCCGGGGTTCGATTCCCCGTCTTGGCTAACGTAATTCCTTACAGGATAAGGAATTAGCAGAAGGTTGACATTCGAAATTTGAAGGTTTAAGTTCAACTGTAGCACTCACTGTAGCATTTTTAATAAGGAGTGTACAAAATGCAAGATGTAACCAGAATTATTGCAAGTATTATTTTTCTTTGGCATAACAGGCTGTCATAACTGTCATATAAAGCCAGAACGTTAAACAGCATATACTCAACTTACGTTTTAGTGATTATTATTTTACGAATGAAAGGATCAAAGAAGAATAATCTTTTTGCCCAAATTTATCCGTCACTTGGCGCTGTCCTAGCGCCGGGACTTTATTGTCATTAAATTTATAATTTTAGGGAATTTATCTAAAAAAATAGGGGCAAAATAATATTTTTATTGTGTCATTGTTATAATAGAGTTGTTCGGAAACTTCAGTTTCAGAACAACTTCCATATAAAATTTGCGTTTTTGCAGGACTTGTGAGATAACCAACCGGGTTATCGAACAAGTCCAATAAATAAAGCAAGAAATTGGATAAAATATAGATATTATAAATATAAAAACAGAAAGACTGATTTTAAAACCTGTATCCAAAATGATTATATTGAAGAAATAGATACAGAAATAATACTAAATATCACCAGATATATGAAACTTAATTCAAGTGAAAAAATTAAAGGCTCAAATCAAATAATTCAAAAATCATTAGAAGAAATAAAAAAGAGAAATATTTTACAGATGTTGTCCTGATGTAAACCTCTTGACACTTTTTTTACTTTTTATGTATAGTTAGTTCGTATTCAATTTTGTTTGAATAAAACCAACCCGGGGTGGTGGAACGTTTGTCAAACGCGAAGCCTGAGATTACACCCGTAGAACCTGATCCGGATAATGCCGGCGGAGGGATACTCATGATAAAAATCATCAGATCCAAAAAAATTCTTTTCATCTCTGTTCTTTTAGTTCTGTCTCTATTTGTGTTTAGTTCCTGTAAAAAGGAAAAGGCTGCGGAAGGCGGTAAATATCTTGTAATCTGGACCTACGATTCTTTTAATTCCGAATGGGGACCGGGGCCGGAAGTTGCCGGGGTCTTTGAAGAAAAGACCGGAATAAAAATTACATGGGTAAGCCCCGGGGACGCGGGGGAAATTGTGTCTCGTCTTCTGCTGGAAGGAAAGGATTCCGGCGCGGATATTATTCTGGGAGTGGATCAGAACCTTGCGCCGCGTGTCCTTGATTCAGGGCTGCTTGAAGCGTATCGTCCTGCAGGCGCTGAAAACATTTTCAGCGAGATTACGCTGGATACGGGTTTTCACCTAACGCCTTTTGACTACAGCTACTTCGCCATTGTATACGATTCTGAAAAGCTGCCTATCCCGCCACGGAGCCTTGAAGAACTAACCGCGCCGCAATTCAGGCAAAGTCTAATCCTTTTGGATCCGCGCACATCATCTCCTGGTCTGGGTTTCTTTGGCTGGGTAAAAGAAGTTTACGGCGCAGGCTGGCAGGATTACTGGAAGCGGCTGCGGCCTTCCATCCTCACTGTTGCTGAGGGCTGGAGTTCCGGTTACGGGCTTTTTACCATAGGGGAAGCGCCTATGGTTCTTTCCTATACCACAAGCCCTGCGTATCATCTTGAGTATGAAGATACCGAACGGTACAAGGCGGCGATTTTTACTGACGGTCATCCTCTGCAGATTGAAGTTGCCGGTCTTTTGGCAGCAGCGAAAAACAAAGATAACGCAAAACGCTTTCTTGATTTTATGTTGAGTCCTGATTTCCAGAACATCATTCCACTTACCAACTGGATGTACCCTGTTACTGATATTCCACTGCCGGCTTCTTTCAGGATCAATCCAAAAAGCGATAATCCGCTTTTGCCCGGACACGTGTCCGAAGCGGAACTTAACGAATGGGCCGCTCTGATGCGATAAGCCGGTATTCGGCTGTATGGCTTCTTTCGCTGCTGCCGGTTCTGGCAGCGGCATTCGCGTTTGTATTACCATACGGCGCAAGCTTCGCGCCCTTGATACAGGGTGGCAATGCGATAACAGTTTGGAAAAACGCCGCTCTCTTTAGCGTAACGCTTTTTACCTTAAAGCAGGCGTTTTTCAGTGTGCTTGTTTCGCTGGCTCTGGGACTTCCGGGCGCATGGTTCATTGGGAACAGCCACTCCCGTTTTGCCCCGTTCCTCAGAACCATTACGGCTGTTCCCTTTGCCATGCCTTCGATACTTGTGGTTTTAGGGTTTGTGCTTTTCTTTGGAAACTCAGGCTGGGTGAACAGGATTTTCATAAACCTGACCGGAGCGGATGAAGGCCCTCTCAGGATTCTGTACAAGCCGGAAGCCATAATTCTAGCGCACGGTTTTTTTAATTTCCCCCTGGTGATAGGTCTTGTTGGAGACGGTCTTGCCAGAGCGCGCAGGGCTTATGCTCCCGCGGCTGCAAGCATGGGAGCGTCTCCAACAAAGACCGCTCTTACGGTGATTCTGCCCCTTGCTGTTCCCAGCCTAATGTCCGCGATTCTGCTGGTGTTTCTGTACTGTTTTACCAGTTTCGCGGTAGTGCTGGTTTTGGGCGGTGGTCCTGCCTCCACCACTATCGCCGTGGAAATATACCGCCACGCCAGAATTTTTTTGAATTACCATAACGCCGCGGCTCTTGCCCTTGTGGAAACCCTTATCGCTGTTTCCCTTTTTTTGACCTATACGTTTTTCGGAAGAAAATACAGAATGATAAAAACTGATGTTCATGAACGAATCGAAACAGATAAACGTTCTCCTGTTTCATGGACCATTTTGATTGTTTACTGCCTTGTGATGGCTTTTTTTATTTTGGGTCCCCTTCTTTCCATACCGTTAGAATCTCTGCTTTACAGGCCGTCCCGTTCCGCGGATCAGGTTTTGAGTTTAAGGTGGTGGCAATCGTTAGGTGACACCTGCCTGCCCGCTTTGGTCCGTTCCCTGACGCTGGCATTTTTTTCCGCAACAACAGCCTGCATTCTGGCAGTTCTCGCGGCAGGCTCGGTGAAACTTCTTGAGGAACAGGGCAGAGGAAATTCAGCATGGGTGAATATCGTCCGGTTTTTTGCCGCGGCCCCGATTGTGTCTTCGGGTATTGTGCTGGGACTGGGCTGGATCATCCTTTACGGCAGAAACTTTTCACGCGCGCCTTTGGCTCTGGTGATACTTCACGCGGTCAGCGCCCTTCCATTTGCGTTTAATTTTATTTCAGAAGGTTTCCGTTCCCTGCCGGGCAATATCCTGAGCGCGGCCTCGGTTTTTGGCGCGGGACCTTTGCGCGGACTTTTGACAACTGCCCTTCCCCTCTCCCTTCCCCGGATTCGTTCGGCATGGGGTTTTGCCGCAGCCTTAAGTCTGGGTGAACTAAACGCTGTGATGATGCTTGGTATGGAAGGCTGGGAAACTCTGCCCCTTTATATTTACCGGGCTGTAGGCGCATACCGTTACGGTACTGCCTGCGCCGCGGGAACCCTGCTCATATTGGGCTGCGCAGCGTGTTTTTTCCTTTCGGAAACAGGGAAGAAAAAACATGCTTAAGGTTGAAGCAATCAAAAAAACATACGGAGACTTTTCGGTTTCTCTTGACCTTTTTGTGAACCCGGGAAAAACCCTTGCCCTTGTAGGTCCTTCCGGCTCCGGTAAGACCACGGCGCTTAACCTTATAGCCGGTCTTGTGGAACCGGAATCAGGGCTGGTGTCTATTGACGGAGAAGACGTTACAAACTTGTCATCATGGAAGCGGAATATTTCCGTGGTGTTTCAGGATTTGGCTCTGTTCCCGCATCTGGACGTTGGCGCAAACATAGCCTACGGTCTTTTTATCAAGGGCGTTAGGCGAAATGAACGCCGCCGGATTATTGAAGAAACCCTGGATATGGTACGCCTTCCCGGTTATGCGTCAAGGCGCATTGACACGCTTTCAGGCGGTGAGCGCCAACGGGTCGCCATTGCCCGCGCGCTGGCATCCAACCCCAAAGCGCTGCTGTTGGACGAACCCTTTTCAAGTCTGGACGCGCCGTTGAGAAAAAGCCTGCGCAGGGAGTTTCTTGAAATACGTTCCCATTCAGACGCGCCCTGTGTTTTTGTTACCCATGACCAGGAAGAAGCCGTAATGCTTGGAGACCTTGTCGCCCTTATGTCAGACGGGCGCATTATAGAGACCGGCATCGGAAGGGATATTCTCATTGCGCCGAAAACGGAAGTCGCGGCGCGGTTCTTTGGCGCGGGTCAGGTACTGCCCTGCAAAATTACGGGAGAACGCAAAGGCGGCTTTGAAGTGTCCTCTCCGCTGGGCGTTCTTACTGTTCCGCATGGTTCAGAATTTGATCCCAATGCGCCAAAACTTTTTATTCCTGAGGACGCGATTTCATTTGAGGATTCTGGCAGGGTGGGACAGAAATCATTTAACGCCTTGTTCACAGGCTCTCTCTTTGAAGGAAAGAGTCTGATATTAAAACTGCTCCTTGATCCCTGGGAATACGGAAAGAACCCCGGAGCCAATTCCGCGGAACCAATCCCATTTGAACTTAACGCGGGAAAACGGATGACCCCTCCCGCACCCGGCAGCAGGATTACCATTTGGGCGGATCAAAGCCTTCTCAGGTTTGTGCGATAGTTTTCTTTATTCTGTCCGTTGGTTTAATACCCAAGAACTCGCTACGCGAGGGAGCTTTAGGGCGTTTTTTAGCTGATTCATCCAACTGTAATATGGCATTAAACCAACATACCCCGCCCTTTAAGGCGGGGTTGTTGATTCGTCTCTCCGCGCCGTCCTAGCGCGGGGAATTTACTCTATATTACCGAATTATACAATTCTTTCAACCTGTTACGCAAATACTTAACCGCGTAATGTTTGCGTGAAAGGACTGTGTTGAGCGGAGTTTTGGTTTTCTCCGCAATTTCCTTTACGGAAAAATCAAGCAATTCAGTCATTTCAAAAACTTCGCGCTGTTCTTTGGGCAATTCGGCAAGAGCTGTTTGTATTTCTTCAAGAAACAGAGCGCGAAACATTTCAGTTTCAGGCGTTGATTCTTCACCGTAAATTATATCCTCTATTTCATCAACAATGTAGTCATCTTCGTCTTCGTTGTAATGCGCGGGAAGCGGCTTGTCTTTCTTTTTCTTTTGATGATCGATTATTCTGTTACGTGCAACTTTATACAGCCATGCCGCCGTGTTTTCTATGGGATTGATGATACTGTTTACATTCGAGTATTGATAAAATACATCTTGTAAAATATCTTCCGCGTCTTCTAAGCGGCGGACACGGGAGCGGATGAATTTCAACAACCGCTCCCGATATCCCGAAAAAACTTCCGCAACAAATTTCTTTGGCATTACTTCCTTATTATTTTACCTGTTTTTTTCCGCACGTACAAACCCTGCCGTTCCCGCAATGAGAAAGAGAGCGGTAAAAGCGATGATAATAACCAGATTAACAAACGGCGCGTGCAGAGTTGGGACTGCAGCGGCGCTTCCTATCTGATAAAATATCCCGCGCATGAAATCAACGCAATAGGTCATGGGCAGAAGGCGGCTTACAATCGCCATGATACCGGTTGAGTGGTTTACCGGAATGAGCGCGCCGGATAAGAACGTCTGCACCATGACAGACAGCATAATAACTATACCGGCTGTCGCGGGTTTCTCAATGAAACCTATGCACATAACGCCGAGCGCGCCTGCCGCAAGGCAAATCAGCGGAGAGAAAGCGAGCAGGACGAGAAACTGCGGAACGTCAAACCGCGCGCCTATAGCGTACCCAACGCCGATTGTAAAGAAAAAAACGATGTAACTCGCGACCGCCGAGCCGGCGATTTTTCCCAGAACAAGGGAGTAACGCGACACCGGGCTTACGAGCATCTCCTGATTAAATTCGTTGTCCCGGTCTTCCACCAGCGACACAACGCCGTTCCCCAT
>JAIRUO010000173.1 GCA_031254385.1 Treponema sp.
CGGTCTTATAGCGGATTATCCGCAGGAGATATTTGCAGATACGGCCAAAGTGCTGCTTGCTTCTCCGGACGCGCGGGTACGCTCTTCGTTAATTTTAATCCTGCCGGCGACAAAAAACGAAAGCTTTATAAAGGAAATACGTTCTTCATTAAAGGATTTTGATCCGGATGTGCGTGTGGCGGCAATCAAGGCGCTTCTTGGATTTGGAGAAATAAAACTCCTTAACCAGGAAACTTCCATGCTTCACGATCCGGTTGAAAGGGTGCGGTTGGCTACAGCCGAAGTCATTGCAAGGCACGGCAACGCCGCCGCCCTGGAAATACTGAAAAACATTATCGTTGACCCAAATGAAACAGATGTTGTAAAAGCCGGGGGTATCGCTGGACTAGGGCAGGCGACCAACGCGGAAGGCATTTCAATCCTTGTCTCTGTTCTTGATTCAGCCGATTCAGCCTATTCAACCGACGAATTCCGCGAACAGGCTGAAAAAGCTTTGACAAAGAGATCGACAAAACGCGATATTCTGCGGCTGATTGAAATCTTTAAGGATGCGGAACCTCAGTTACGCGATAAATTGATACCAGTTTTCAAAGGCATGGGAAAAGAAGCAGAACCCTGGATTCTGGAAATTCTAAAGGACGAAGTTGCGTCCTTTAAGCCCTACCTTGTCAAGATTCTAGAAGAGGCCGGATACGTTGAAGAAACAATAAGAAAGCTGTCGCACAGGGATGTCGAAGTCAGGAGAGAGGCCGCTACAATGCTATCGCTACTTGAAACTTTGCCTGCCTTCCGTGGTCTTGTCCTTGCGGCAAAAGACCCTGATCAAGAAGTGCGTGTATGCGTTGTAAAAGCCCTGGAAAAACTGAAGAGTTCCCAGTCCGTTGAAATCCTGGAAAAACTAAAATCCGACCCGGACACCCGTATCCGCAAATACACGTACTGGGCTTTGGAAAGGCTGGACTCGCTTAAGATGGAGTAGCTATACACCGCCAGCAATCATTGGCCCGAATATTTTTTTATTCTTATTTGGGCCGTCAGCCCGTGGGCAAGCATACGTTCAATCGAGCATTGGCGGTCGGTAACTTTGCCGATTTCGATACTGGCCGCCTTGGTCATTTTCTGGTAAGTAACGGTCTTTATAAATTTTCCTACCCATACGCCGCCTGTGTACCTCGCTGCCCTGCTTGTGGGTAAAATATGGTTTGTACCTATTGATTTGTCCCCATAAGCCACGGTAGTTTCCTCACCAATAAAAAGAGAGCCGTAATTGGTCAGGCTGTTAAAAAAGTATTCATCATCTTTTACATGAAGCTCAAGATGCTCAGGAGCATAGTCGTCTGATAATTGCACGGCTTCCTCTTTGTTATCCGCAATATACATAATACCGTTGTTTTTCCACGATACTTCCGCTATTTCCTTAGTGGGGAGTACCGCAAGCTGGGCTTCGAGTTTTTCCGTACATGCGGCGGCAAATTTCTCGCTAAAGCAAATTAGGCATACGCCGCTATTGGGATCGTGTTCTGCCTGCCCCAGAAGATCGCAGGCCACGATTTCAGGATCAGCATCGTCATCCGCAATAACAAGTATCTCCGTAGGGCCCGCAAGAAGATCGATGCCGCATCTGCCAAAAAGCTGCCTCTTTGCTTCAGCGACAAATTTGTTCCCCGCGCCGCAGAGTATGTCTGCCGGGCGGACTATTCCCATACCAAAGGCCATCAAAGCAAAGGCCGGAACCCCGCCTAAAATAAAGACCCTGTCCGCACCGGCCTTCTTCATGGCGTTGACAGTAGCCGGATAATAGCCTTCTCCCTTAACCGGAGGCGTACAGGCTATGATATTTTTAACCCCCGCAACCTGAGCAGGAATAATACTCATCTGTGCCGAACCGAACATGGGGTATCTTCCCCCAGGGATATAGCAGCCAACTGCATTCACCGGGATATGCTTATGCCCCAGAATTACACCTGGCCTTGTTTCAAGCTCAAGGGGCTGGAGAGTTTCCAACTGTTTCTTTGCGAATTCCCGGACATTGTTCTGGCAAAAATCAGTATCGTCAATAATTTGTCTGTCCAGAGAAGCAATGGCCTTGCTGATTTCCGCATCTGATAATTCAAAGCTGGCCGGACTCCAACTGTCGAATTTTTCGCTGTATTTCCGTACCGCATCGATACCGTTCTTTTCAAGGTCAAGAAGCATTTCAGAAACAATCTTAGCTGTTTCCGGATCTTGTTCAAATAAACGATGTCCGCCGTTTTTATATATACGCATTTTTGCTCTCCTATAGAATGATAATACCATTATTACTAGTAGTCTGTAACTCCCAAATATTTAAACTTTTATTGCCTGAAATGCCCTGCTGTGCTATTATTTCCGATGGAGGGCAAGATGAAAGTTTTTATCCATTCGATAGTCAGGATAATGGCGGCTCTATTTATTTTTGCCTTTGCCGTTTCTTGCTCTGAGAAAAAAGGACCCGCAGACGAAGAAAGGAATCAGGATAACGAGGCTGCTGTAGCAGAACAGGCATTAGCGGTGGCTAGAGAACGGGCAATATTGGCATCAGACTGGAAGTTCAATCCGGGCTTTGTGGGTAACCATCAGCTTGACGAGGAGACGACTAGATTAATAGAGGGTTATATAGAGAATTATCCGATTCTCTTTGGCAGAGACTTTTTTTATAAGGATAATTTGGTTCTTGATGGCATCCAATATGTAAAAGTGCCGATTGACGAAGGCTGGGGTTCGGTTGAGCCTATTGTTTTTATCGCAAGCTATATGGTGTCTCCTGGATTAAACAAGCGCGCTGTTATTTATCTACTTATTTTTTTCAAAGAAAATGGTCTGATTTATGATCACTGGACAAGACTGGGAATTACTATCGATCAAATTAACATCACTAATGGGCGTGAGCTTAATTACGATTATATAGAAGACTTACCTGGCAGACGGATCGGGAACAGCAGTGCCCTTGTAGGAGATTTTAACCAAGACGGCTATGACGAAATAGTGATGTTTGATCTCGACTACCTACCGGAAAACTATTTCAGTTCAATTATTCTTTTTTCTATATTAAGTGTTACTTATGAACATAAGGAGCCTATTTATTTTGAACCAATATTCGAGGCACGGATTCAACCTGGGATGCTGTGGGATATTAGAACATGGGAGTATGGGCCGCCCATACAGTTTGGCACATACAAGGGGACAGAGGGCTTCGTTATCTATGAACATACGCCTACTGGCGCAACAACATTCCAAAATGATACTATAACCGGAGATCTGGACGAAGTACCGGAATATAAAGACCAGTGGAATTTTTATGCATGGGACGCAGATGAAGAGCAGTATGTCTTCATCGATCAAATGGTTCCTAATGAAATAAGAACGCAATGGCAAGAAAAAGGTGACTGATACTGTTTTGCCTACGCCAAAATTTAAGGTATTTTGGAGACTTCTACTGCGCATAACAAAATTGCATACAAAGGGAAGCTGCTTACGCAGCAATTTATAGAGCTAAAACGGCTCAGGCTACGACTTTTACGTTGTGTGCGATATTTCAAAAAATAGTCAAAAAATCACTTGATTGAATATTATAAAGAATTTATAATTTCAATAGAGAGGATAATCTTATGAAAAGAATATTTATTTCTATTTTATTTTCTGTGATATTTTTTTCTTGTGATGGAAAATCGTCCGAAGTCATTCCAGAAGAAGAAGCCCTCTCAATTCCGTCTATTGTAGAAGATGTGGGGAATGAGCTCTCCCAAAACGAGCCATCTCCTATTAAGGAAGTTATAGCGGTTCGGGAATTTAAACACCAACAGGAATTCAATGCCTATGAATATTCACAAACAATAAGGGATCTCTTTAACAGGACTAAAAATATTCAAGGTTACGGCTGGTATCCATTAGAACTATCAGCATTGGTAGCTTTTTCGAAAGAGGAATTGCGCCTTTTGCGAGAAAGCCTTGAGGAAGATCTTCAAAGAGGAGGTCTTGGCGGTTTTCTTTCTGACAATTATTTAAATGCCGTTTACGAATATAACATCAATATTTTAAAAATAGTAGAAAATAATTTCCCGGATGAGAACGAAACAAACAGTAAATTAAATGGTTTATGGTGTTTGGCTTATAGGATTCCTGATCAAGGGTACTCGAGAGGTGACTACTTAAAATTATACAGTAATGGAATATTTGAATATATTTCCAGGAATTTCCAGGCAACAAGATATGAAAAACTAATATATGGTGGATCAAATTTTGGGTTATGGACTATAGGCATCGAAAATGGTCAAGAGTATTATCCAGACATTGATATTCTTGTCATTTCAGAAATAGAGGAAGTGTTTGGAGAATTCAATTTTAACAAAGCGGATATAACTATTTCAGTTTTTAACGATAGGTGGCGGAAAATAAGCGATGATGTTAATTCTGAATTAGATTGGGGGTATAGATATTAAAAATTTATGATCATCGTAAAAAAAAACGCTATGGCTATGGTAAATTTTTTCCAGGAGGAATAAGATAATGGCTAAATATTTTTTATTAATGTTTTTCTCAATTATTTCGTTACACATGATATTCTCTGAAGATTTATTAACTGTTAGGTTAATCACACCTGGTGAATGGGAAATTACCGAGGATATATATAATGAAATAACAACTAAATATCGAGAATATTTGATTGCTAATAATGTAGATTTTGTTATAATTAGGGTAGGTATCACAGATAGTTCTATATCTTTGATAGAGAATTTAATTGACGAAAATGTTGATTTAATTGTTTCTATAGGATTTTTCTTTTGTGACGCTATAATAGAAGTTGCGAGAAAAAATCATGGGCAAAGATTTATTGTCATAGATGGTTATGCCGCAATTAATTTGCCTAATGTGTTAGAAATCGAATTCGCCGTACATGAGGGCTCTTATCTGGTTGGGGCATTAGCGGCTCTAATGGCTATTAAAAATGGAGATAATGCATTAAGGTTCGGATTTTTAGGAGGTGTTAATAATGAAATAGTTAATTCATTCAATTCTGGTTATGTTCAAGGTGTCCTTTCAGTATTGCCAAATGCAGAATTAGTCGAATATTACCTTAATGATTGGGCTGATCCTCGACGAGCCTATACGATAGCTGAGGAATGGTATAATTCGGATGTTTTTGCAATTTACTGTGTAGCTGGAGGAAGTTATACTGGTGTAATTAGGCAAGCGCAAGAAATGCACCTAGCAGGCAAAAGTGGTTGGGTTATTGGGGTTGATTCAGATCAATTTGAAGAAGGAATTTACGACAAGGGTAAATCGGTTGTATTAACATCAATGATAAAGAATATGATCGCTGGAATATTTTTTGGAATAAATATAGTTATTGAAAATGATTTTTTTGGGGGGCTAAAAATATTAACATTAATGGATAATGGAATTGATTATACAATAACAAACAGGGAAATATCTGAAGATATAATATACAAATTGGAAATAATTAAAGAAAAAATAAAAAGTGGGGAAATAATTGTAAATAATTAATAGCTATTTCCGCTAAGGCACGGTAGCTGATACCTAATTTGCCTTGTGTCAATATTGAAAATGGACGGTGGGGGTATGATGGGGGAGGCTATAACCCTCTTTGGTGGAATGGTCAGGGATTGACGGGCAGATCAATAGAAGATGCGGTTCCTGGGACAGCGCCGACACAATAAGCATTGTAGGTTGCCTATCCTCCCAAAATATGCTATAAAAGAACAAAAATAAATCAAAAAATCCGAAGCACCATAGCTGCGGATGCCGTATATAGGGGGAGGGTAAATATGGCAAAGTCAAGTGATGATAAAGCGCGGGCGAGTCTGGCAACTCCGGCAACCGCGGACGAAAAATTAAAGGCTCTTGAAGCGGCGCGGCTTCAAATAGAAAAACAGTACGGCTCCGGTTCCCTTATCCAAATGGGCAATGCGGGAAATGCCGCCGGTATCGAAGTTATTCCCACGGGCTCCATTCTTCTGGATGAGGCGCTTGGGATTGGCGGTTATCCTCGGGGCAGGATTATAGAAATTTTCGGCCCTGAATCTTCTGGGAAAACGACCCTGGCGCTCCATGCCATCGCTGAAGCTCAGAAATTGGGGGGCATCGCGGCTTTTGTGGACGCGGAGCATGCCCTGGACCCCATATACGCCAAAAATCTGGGGGTCAACATCGACGATCTGTGGGTTTCCCAGCCTGATTCCGGGGAACAGGCCCTAGAAATCACCGACAGCCTGGTTCGTTCCGGCGCGGTAGACGTGATTGTAGTAGACTCGGTGGCGGCCCTTACTCCCCAAGCGGAAATAGACGGTGACATGGGAGACGCGCAAATGGGGCTCCAGGCTCGGCTTATGAGCCAGGCCATGAGGAAACTCACCGCGATAATAGGCAAGTCCCGCACCCTTTTGATATTCATCAACCAGATTAGGATGAAGATAGGCCTGGTTTTTGGGAATCCTGAAACCACCACTGGCGGCAATGCGCTTAAATTTTATTCTTCCGTGCGCCTTGACGTGCGCAAGACCGACACTATTGACATGGGCAAGGATACTGATGCGATAGGCAACAGGATCAAAGTCAAGGTTGTAAAGAACAAGGTTGCCCCGCCTTTCCGCCGAGCAGAAATGGAAATCCTTTTTGGCAAAGGGCTCTCTGCTACTGGAAGCCTTTTGGATGCCGCTGTTAAACATGAGATAATCGACAAGAAGGGCGCATGGTATTCCTACGGCGAAGAAAAAATCGGCCAGGGCCGCGACAGCGCCAGGGATTTTATTGAACAGAATCCCGACTCAGCCAGGGAAATAGAGCTTAAATTAAGGAAAGTCATGTTCCCTGGCCGAACCTTTCCGGCTCTCGAAAAAGCCGCAGCAAAATCCACGGCTTCCGAAAAATCTGCAACGCCGGAAAAACCGCCTGCTTCAGAGAAACCTGCAACTGCAGAAAAAATGGTAGTTGCCGAAAATCCTCCGGCAGAATATAAGGCCCAGGGCGATGATTCCAGTGCTACTTCAGCAAAACCTGGCCGCCCCAAAAAAGCCGCTCCTGCAGAAAAAACCGGTTCTGAAAAATCAGACGACCTTTTTTGAAGAGGCAGTATGAATATTAAACCACGGAGTTCCACGGAGTTTCACGGAGGAAAAAGAAAAAATTCAAATCTGAACTCCGTGTCACTCCGTGCTCTCCGTGGTTAGAAATTCTTTTCAGAAAGCCCAAAAATTCGGCAGGGAATATGTAATCCTTGGGCTGGGTTCAAATAAAGGCTGGAATTCGGAGAGCTGTCTTTCCATTTTAGGCAAGGCTGTGGAGGCTCTAAAGACTGTGCTTTCGGATCTGCAGCAGGCCTCGCTTTATGAGACTGAACCTATCCCTAAAAGCGCCGGTCTGAAAAACTTCTTGAATACCGCTGTTTCAGGCCTTTTTACTGGCAGACCAGAAGAACTGCTGGATCGAATACATCGAATTGAAGCCAGCTTTGGCAGGGATCGTACCAGGGAAGTACGCTGGGGCGATAGGAGCCTGGACATTGACATACTGCTGTTTGGCAATCTGGCAGTTTCCTCGCCGCTACTGGTTATACCCCACCCAAGGCTGGAAGAACGCCGTTTTGCACTGGAGCCTTTACTGGAACTTTGGCCCGAAGCCTCTTCGCCCATAACCGGAAAACCGTACAGCCAAATCCGCGCCTCGCTCCCCGACCAAGGAGTCAGGAGATTCCCCCTAGTCCCCTAGTCCCCTAGTCCCCCAGTCCCCCAGTCCCTAACTAACCGTCTTTACCCTTAGCGCAAAAAACGCTATAATCACATAGGATGGAAACCGTTGTTGACAGCTCTGGCCGGAATTTCAAGGTAAACCAGTTTATAGACCCTCTGGATACTTTGCTCGCTAAAATCAAGAAAAACGAAATCAACATTTGCGATATATCCATTGCGGATATTACCGACCAGTATTTGGAATACCTGGCCGTACTGGAAACGCTGGATCTGGACGAGCTTTCGGTATTTCATTCCATGGCCACAGAATTGATCTTCATTAAGTCACGGATGCTCCTTCCAGTGGAAATTGACCTGGGGGAAGAATACGAAGATCCCAGGCAGGAACTGGTAGAAAAACTCATTGAGTATCAGAAATTCAAAAAACTTTCGGAACTTATGGAAGAGAAGGAACGGGAAGCTGAATGGGCCATTGAACGGAAATGTCTTGAAAGATACCTTCCCTTTGCCGATGATGAGCTTTGGGTAGAAGCTGATGTTAAGGCGTTGCAAAAGATTTTCTCGGACCTTTTGTCCATCTATTCCGGCGAAGGCTTGGAACAGATTGTCAATCTTTACGAAGAAGTAACCATAAACGAAAAGACGGTACTCATGATGGAAATCTTAGAGGAAAAGGGCGAATGTAGATTTACCGATTTGATTATACGCCATGATTCTATACTGGATAAAATTTGCGCTTTCCTGGCGCTCCTGGAAGCGGTAAAGGTACGTATGGTTGTGGTTTTACAGCATCGTATGTTCGGCGATATACTTATAAAACCATTGAGGTCGTGATGAATAACGCAGCGTTATTGGAAGCTATTTTATACCTGGAATCCGATCCCCTAGACGAAGCGGCCCTTTGCCGCATATCAGGGCTTTCAAAAGAAGCCCTTGCGGAAGCCTTAAAAAACCTTGCCATGCGCTGCGAGGATGAGGAGTCAGGATTCGATTTGGTACGCATAGGCGGGGGAGTAATGCTTTCTCCCAAAAAAGAATATTGGGACAACCTAAAAGACCATTACGGGAAAAAGAACGAAAGCCGACTGTCCCGTGCGGCCATGGAAACTCTCTCCATTATTGCCTATTCCCAGCCTATCACCAGGGCAGAAATCAAAGACATCAGAGGGGTCGAACCGGATAATATGATCCGCTTCCTTGTGGAAAAAAACCTAATACGCGAAATAGGCAAAAAGGACGTACCGGGAAAACCGACCCAATACGGAACTACAAGAGAATTCCTCAAGGTGTTCCGGCTAAACAGTATCGCGGATTTACCCAAACTAAATGAGAAAGAGGCGGATCGTTTTGAGCTTGACAGCGAGATATAGCAAAGAATCACAGGTAATAGAGGCACAAGGTAAAGAACCGGAGGTTCTAAGGCTGCAGGTCTACCTTGCGCACAGCGGGGCAGCGTCAAGACGCGCCGCAGAAAAAATAATCAGCCAGGGTAGGGTAGCGGTTAATGGCAAAACAGTTATTACTATGGGAGAAAAGGTCTATCCCGGCGATAAAGTGACATTGGACGGAGAGCCAGTTAAACCGGAAAACCGTTTCCATTATCTGGTTCTTAATAAACCGGAAGGCTACCTTTGCAGTTCCAGTGACCCGCAAGGCCGTCTTTTGGCAAAGGATCTGCTTCCTGATTTGTCTGAACGGCTTTACAATGTGGGCCGCCTGGATTACCTATCGTCAGGGCTTGTCATTTTTACCAATGACGGCGATTTTACCCGCAGGGTAAGCCATCCCAGTCATGAAATTGAAAAAGAGTACCTTGTGGAATCGACCGTACCAATCCCGGATAGGGTAGTGGAGGATTTTTCCAGGGGCGTTCTTGTGGAAGGGGTTTTATATAAGGCACTGGAAGCTGAAAAAACAGGCCATAAATCCATAAGAATTGTAATGATCGAAGGCAAAAACCGGGAAATACGCAGGGTTTTTTCTCATTTTCATCTTCATGCCCAGAAACTTCTAAGGATACGGATTGGGCCAGTAAGAATAGGCGATCTCAAAGAAGGGGAGTCCCGGCCCCTTACAAACAGGGAACTAAACGAATTATTAGGGGTGAATAATGGTAATAGCCATTGACGGTCCTGCTGGGTCAGGCAAAAGCACTATCGCGCAATTGTTGGCAGAAAAACTAAAAGCTCGTGATGGAAAAGGCTATACCTATATTAATTCTGGAAACCTTTACCGCGCCCTGTGTCTGGGCTGCTTGAGAAAAGGCATACCTATAGATGATCCGGAAAGAGTCCTGGAATACGCAAAACAGGCTAATGTTGAGTACGAAAACAGCAATGCCTCGGAGGTTTTTCTGGACGGGGAAAACGTGGATTCTCAGCTTCATAGTGATGAAATCGACCGCAATGTTCCGACTTTTTCGGCTATTGTCCCGGTCAGGCACATTGTGAACGACCTGATTCGGAAAATAGCAAGCGACCGCAACGCAGTTACAGAGGGTAGGGATATGACTACCGTAGTCTTTCCCAACGCGGAATACCGCTTCTACCTTGACGCAAGCGCAGATGCCAGGGCCATGCGCCGTTTTGAGCAGGGGGTGTCAAAGCTTAGCCTTGACGAAATCCGGGATGCCATAAGAAAGCGCGACGAAATTGACAAAAATAAAGCCGAAGGAAGTCTTTTTCTTGCCCCTGGTGTTGAATACATTGACACTTCGGGCTTGACTGTCCAGCAAGTTTATGACAAATTGATAGTGAGACTATTGACAGAAGGATC
>JAIRUO010000201.1 GCA_031254385.1 Treponema sp.
CAGCATAATAACGAAACCGAATACTTCTTTATCATTTCCGGAAGCGGAACTGTAAACGATAACGGATTGGAAGTCCAGATCAATGCCGGAGACTCAATCATTACCGGCAACGGGGCTTCTCACAGCATTAAAAACACAGGAGACGCGCCGCTTATACTCCATGCGGTTATCATCACCTATGACAAATAGCTACGATTTACACGATACTGCTAGTATCGATATACGAAGCGACACAGTAACCTGGCCTACTCCGGCAATGAGGAAGGCTATGGCAGAAGCCGAAGTCGGAGACGATGTTTACGGAGCTGATCCTACTGTTAATAAATTGGAAGAACTGGGCGCGCAAATAATTGGCAAGGAGGCTTCCATTTTTGTGCCTTCCGGTACTTTTGGAAACCAGCTTGCCCTCTTTACGCATTGCCAGCGCGGAACGGAAGTCCTTCTGGGAGAAGAATGCCACATCATTCAGCATGAGGCCGGTGCGGCTTCTGTAATCGCCGGTGTGCAGACCAGGCCGGTCTCCGCACCTGATGGCGTGTTGCCGATAGATCGGCTAAGGGAACGCCTGCGTATGCGCGATCTTCACGCGCCAAAGACCTCGCTAATCTGCATGGAAAATGCCCATTCAATGGGCAGGGTTGTTCACCTAAAAGACATGGATTCTGTAAAGGCTTTGGCAAAAGAAAAAAATATCCCTGTGCATCTTGACGGCGCAAGGATTTTCAACGCGGCCCTGGCCCTGGGTGTAGACGCAAAGAAAATCGCCGAAAGAGCTGATTCAGTGATGTTCTGCCTTTCCAAAGGGCTTTGCTCTCCAGTCGGCTCCTTGCTTGCCGGGACCAAAAAATTTGTGGAAGAGGCTAGGTATAAACGCAAGATAATGGGAGGCGCTATGCGCCAAGCCGGCATTCTTGCTGCCGCAGGAATTATCAGCCTGACTGAGCATGTAAAATTCCTTGAAGAGGATCATAGAAGGGCAAAGGACCTGGCCAAGGGCCTTGCGGAAATTGACGGCATTGTCATCAATAAAAATGAAGTAGACATCAATATGGTTTTCTTTTGCTGGCCTCCGGCAAAGGATGAAAAGATCGCAAAAAAAGCCATCGAAGTCCTGGCGAAGCACAAGGTCATTACAAATCCACCGGAAAACGGCGTCTTCCGTTATGTTACGCACTACTGGATTAAAGATGCGGAGCTAAGCGCGATTCTCGAAGCCTCTAAAGAAGCCTTTGGCAAAGGATTAACGTAATATGTCGATTTACGAAAAAAGACGGGAAAGAATTTACGACTGGATGGCAAGGGAAGGCATTGGCCTTGTCATGATCGAAGACAGCGAAGCTCGCAGGAATCCCGGACTGCGCTGGCTTTCCGGACAGCCGAGCGATGCCCTTCTTTTTCTTTCTGTGGAAAGAAAAAGCCTTCTCGTTCCCTGGGACATCAATATGGCCATGCTTTATGCCCAGAGCGACGTGATCATTCCTTATGAGGAATTTGAACTGAGGCCCATAAAAGCCCTTAATGGCGCGGCGGATTATTTTAGTATCCCAACCGGTTCCAGAGTTGAAATTCCTTCGACAATTCCTTATCCTCTATTTTTAAAATATGTGGACGAAATTTCAGACTACGATGTATTGTGCAGGGAAAACGGTGCAGGGAAAGAACTGGAACTGGGAAGAGCCATAAAGGATGAGGAAGAAATATCCATATACCGCAAGCTTGCCATAATGACCAGCGATCTTACCAATCTGCTGGAAAAAAATGTTATTGCGGGAAAAATAAAAACGGAAACAGATGTAGCCCTGTTTATCGAAACCGAAGCCAGAAAACGCGGCTGCGAGGGCACGGGCTTTGATACCCTGGCTGCCGGCCCTAGCCGGAGTTTCGGCATTCACGCATTCCCAAATTACACCGCAGGCGCTTTCGCGTCTCAGGGCTTGTCAATTCTGGATTATGGCCTTAAATACCTGGGCTACACCTCTGACGTTACTCTGACCTTTGCCAGAGAGCCCCTTTCCAAGCAACAGGAAAAAATGCTCAGCATGGTCGAAAAAGCTTACAGCATTGCCCTGTCGCTTACCCAAAAGGGTGCCAGAACCAGAGACATAGCTGTTGCGGTTGACACCTACTTTGCGAAGGCCAAGAAACATATGCCCCACGGCCTGGGCCACGGCATTGGGCTGCAGGCCCACGAAGCCCCGGCTGTCAGCCGCAGGGCAGAAAACGAATGGGTTCTAGAAAGCGGCATGATCATAACCCTGGAACCAGGACTCTACGATCCTGTCCAGGGAGGCTGCCGCCTTGAGAACGATGTGTTAATTACAGATAACGGCGCTGAAGTGCTGACCAATTCTCGAATAATCAGGTTATAGAACGGAGTTTATGAATTTTAACGAAATTAAATTGCACCCCGATTTATCAAGGGGCATTGCGGAAGCAGGGTACGTCAACTGTATGCCTGTGCAGGAACAGGTCTTAAAACATGCCTTTGGCGGACAGGACCTTTACGTTCAATCCCAGACAGGAACAGGCAAAACAGCCGCATTCCTGGTTGTAATTTTCCAACGCCTGCTTTCAGAACCCCTACTGGCAGGGAAAAAGGCGATTATAATGGCGCCTACCCGGGAATTGGCGGTTCAGATCGAAGAAGAAGCGAAAAAACTGGCAAAGTTTCTTCCCTTAAAAATCGGCAGCTTTTACGGCGGCGTTGGTTATGCGCAACAGACAAAAATGCTGCGCGAAAACGTGCAAATACTCGTAGGCACGCCCGGCAGAGTGCTGGATCTGAATAAAAGCGGCCAGATGAACCTTATGGACATTGCCTTTCTTGTCATTGACGAAGCCGACCGCATGTTCGACATGGGCTTTTATCCTGATTTAAGAAAACTGATCAAAGTGGTGCCTCCTGCGGATCGCAGGCAGACCATGCTGTTCAGCGCGACCCTCAATTCCTGGGTCAAGAACCTTGCTTGGGAATATACCAAAAACCCATTGGAAATTGAAATAGCCCCGGAACTTGTTACGGTGGAGGAAGTTGATCAGCTTCTTTACCATGTGCCGTCAGAGGACAAAATGCGACTGTTACTGGGTATCCTTAAGCGTGAACAGCCGGAAAGCGCTCTGGTTTTCTGCAATACCAAAAAATACACGGAAATCGTTGCCAGGCGGCTCAGGATGAACGGCTATGAAGCGGAATTCATTATTGGCGATCTTCCCCAGCCAAAACGGCTCAAAATAATAAATGACATTAAGGCCGGAAAACTCAAACTCCTGGCTGCAACAGATGTCGCTGCCCGCGGCCTGGACATCGAGGGCCTTAGCCTCGTAGTAAATTACGATCTTCCAAATGAAGCGGAAAATTACGTTCACCGCATAGGCCGCACAGCAAGGGCCGGAAAAACCGGTAAGGCCATTACCCTGGCCAGCGATCAGGACGTATACGAACTGGCACCCATTGAACGCTACATAGGCCAAAAAATCCCCTCAGAAACCGCAACAGAAGAACTCTATGCCGAAGACAAGAGCGAAGGCAAACGCATTCACACGGATTCTTACGACGGCAGCCCGAAACATGGTTTCGTGGAACAGGGTTCTTCGAAACATAGTTTCGTTGGACAGAATGCGAGGGACGAAGGCCGCCCCCAAGGTCGGCGCGAAGGCCGCCGAGAGGCAGGCCGGGGTAGACGCAACGAACAAGAACAAACCATGCAGCGCGGAAGACAAGGCAGGATCAGCGAGCAGGACAGCAGAAAGCCAACTCAGAATGTCAAACCAGAAGCCGCTCCCAATGTAAGGCTTTCGGAACTTTCGCTGGAAGAAAGGATGGCCTACTATAAACAAAAATACGATAAGAGCGATGCGAGAAGTGACGGCTCTCAGAGATCCCGGCCTGCCCGTAAGCAATCGCATAACAGGAAACAGGAACAAGCGCAGCCTCCGACAGAAAAGGTCGCTGTCACGCCGTCGACCCCTCCGGCCAAGGCCGATCCTTCGGCCAAGCTGATTCCTCCATCCAAGGCCGATTCATCGGCTAAGGCCGAGGCCAAAGCTGCTCCTCAAAACGTGGAGAAAAAAGGCTTGTTGTCCAAGCTTATGGGAATTTTCAGGAAGAAATGATAAGCTGATTCACATGATCACAGTAAGCGAATTGAGTCTTGGTTTTGGCGAGCGCAGCTTATTCAAAGACGTAAACTTAAAATTCACCCCAGGGAACTGCTACGGCATTATCGGGGCAAACGGCGCGGGAAAATCAACCTTCCTCAAAATACTATCCGGCGAAACCGAACACGATAAAGGAGAAGTTTCCGTCAGTTCTGGTCAGCGCATAGCGGTCTTAAAACAGGATCACTTTGCGTTTGAAGAATACCCGGTTCTGGAAACGGTGATCCTCGGTTTCTCAAAACTCTACGGGATCATGAAAGAGCGGGAAGCCATCTACGCCAAAGAGGACTTTTCCGAAGCTGATGGCATGAGGGCCAGCGAACTGGAAGCTGATTTCGCCGATCTGGGCGGCTGGGAGGCAGAAGCCCAGGCAAGCCAGCTACTTTCTGGGCTTGGCCTGGACGAGTCGGACTGGAAGTCCGGCGACTGGAAGTCCCCAGATCATGGGAAGCTGATGTCCGAACTGGACGAAAGCCGTAAAGTCAGGGTGCTTTTAGCCCAGGCCCTTTTTGGCAATCCCGATATACTGCTCCTTGACGAACCCACCAACGGCCTTGACCTGGAATCCATAGCCTGGCTGGAAGAGTTCCTCATCGATTTTCCCAATACCGTCATTGTAGTTTCGCATGACAGGCATTTTTTGAACGCAGTCTGCACCTATACCTGCGACATAGACTTTGGGAAGATCACCCAATATTCAGGCAACTACGATTTCTGGTATCAGATGAGCCAGGTTCTCCAGCGCCAGTCCAGGGATCTGCAAAAGAAGAACGAAGACAAGGCAAGGGAACTGCGTGAGTTTATCCAGCGCTTTGCAAGTAACGCCAGCAAGAGCAGACAGGCCACCAGCCGCAAAAAGGTTCTAGAAAAACTAGACCTTGATAACATTAAAGTTACCAGCAGAAAATTCCCCTACGTGGGTTTTAAGCCAGACAGGGAAATAGGCAACAACGTACTGCGCATAGAAAAACTTATCTTTTATTTTGAAAACGCACCGGTACTCAAAGACTTTAGCCTCTTAGTGAACAGAGGGGAAAAGATCGCCTTTGTGGGAATTGAGCATGCGGCGAAATCCGCTGTGTTCGACATCATTTCAGGGACGATCAAAGCTGAATCAGGAGAATACAACTGGGGGCAGACTACAAGCTTCTCATATTTTCCCAAAGAGAACAGCATCTTCTTTGATTCAACCCTATCCATTACCGACTGGCTACGCCAGTATTCGCAAGACCAGGACGAAACCTACATACGCAGTTTTCTGGGGCGCATGCTCTTTTCGGGTGACGAAGCCCTCAAGCCTGTCAATGTGCTTTCCGGTGGCGAGAAAGTCCGCTGTATGCTTGCAAAAATGATGCTGTCAGGCGCAAATGTACTCATACTTGATGAGCCCACGAATCACCTTGATTTGGAAGCCATCACCGCGCTAAACGACGGCCTTGCCGCTTTCCCCGGTGTCATACTCTTTAATTCGCATGATCACGAGTTCATCAATTCCATTGCCAACCGTATCATAGAAATCATACCCGGAGAAAACAGCATCCCCGGCGCGGTCATCGACAGGATGATGCCCTTTGACGATTACCTTAACGATAATTCAGTAAAGGCCCTGCGCGCACAGGCGTATCACCATACGGAGAGGCTTAGGATTTAAGGAACCCTTACCTAATATTAAAATAATACCGCTCAAGGTAAGCTATGCGGCGCTGGGCTTCCGGTGCGCGAGGGCTTTGAGGGAATTCCTGGACAAGACGGCGGTAATATTCCAGGGCAAGGCGTATGTCTCTGGAAGGACCATTTGCCTCCAATAGCTGCCCGTATAGCCACCAGGCTTCGTCCGTGCCAGAAGGATAATCCAGTCTGAACCTATCCAATATTGACAGCGCCGTTTCAATGCGTCCCGCATCATATTCCCGCTGCGCCTGGCGCAGGTATTCGTCGGGCGCAAGAGCAGGCAGAGCTTGAGTTTCCGCTGCCGCTAAACCATTGGAACCTGCGATAGAGGCAGGAGACAAGCTTTCCTGAATGTCAGGCAACGCCTGTGACACAGGAGCTGTCTGCGACACAGGCGGACTTACCGGAGTCTGTGTGACAGATGATGGAGCGGCCTGAGCCTGCGAAGCTACGGGCGGAACAGCCTGAGTCTGCGTGGCTGAGGGCTGATAAGTTTGAGCCTGAGCGTTAGCTGATTCGGCGTAACCGTCAATGAGCGGCCAGCGTGGTTCGGCAATTACCCGGCCCCTGTCGATAGGGCTAAACAGGCCTATGCCGCTGGAATCGGGCGCATCGCTAACTATCACCTGGACATGATCGTTCAGGATATAATCCCGGATAAAATCCTGTCTGTAAAATTTTAGAGCGTAAGTACCAGGGGCTTCCGCACGGAAAACAAAGCTCTGGCCTTCCGGATCCAGTCTCCTTGATTCGTAGCTTATACCGCGGCGTGAACTTAATTCACCCAAGTACACCCAGCCTGTTCCCCGGAAAGGAATTTCTACAAGCTGTCCCACAGCAGCCCTAACAATACGGGAAAAAAGTACTTCTTCTTCCTGAGCAGCAGGCGGGGTTCTTGCGGGAAGTTCCGGCATGGGCTCCAGTGGAAGGCTAGGCGTTTCCCTTACAGGCGGAGGAGTTTCATATTCCGGCTGACGCAGAAAAACCGGGGGCTGCGGCTCTTCCTGCCTGACAGGCGGACTAACAGGTGGCGCAACCGGCGCTGGCTGCACCTGGCTTACAGGAGGCGGAACCGGCACGACTGCGACGACCGGTTCTGGTTCAGGAGGAGTAGCCTCTGCTTCTAAAACTGGGGCAAGAGGTTCCGGCATCTCCGGTTCAATATCCTCACCTTGACTCAATAACGGAATAACAATATCCGGCACATCTATTGACGGTTCCGGTAGATCAAAATAAACAATATCCTCAGCAGGATCTATAAACTCAAATTCTATTGGCTCAAAAAAAGCCTGCTCTTCCATAGAAGGGACAGTTTCAGCCATTGGCGGATCAGGTTCTTCAGAATCTTGTTCTTTAGAGCCATGCTCTTCGGAGCCTTGCTCTTCTACAGGACTGATATCTTCAGGATCAGGAACGCTTTTACAGGACACAGCTAAAATAATTAACCCTGTAAAAAAAAGACTACTAACCCAAAAATTATTTATTTTCAATGAACACCTTCCATCAGTTTGTCTATTACCGCTTCCGCTGTCTCACGCCATCTTTCCTCAAACCCAGTTACAGGATCTGTCCAGAAGGGGCGTACTTCTTCCGCTGTCCAAGGAGCACTCGGCCATCTCTCTAAAAGAAGTGAAGGGAGAAAATCAGGCTCTGCCGCATAGAAAAGCTCTTCTGTCGGGATTCCGGTGCCCGTAACTACGGATTGAGGATTTCCCGGCCTTTTGCCGCTTCCGGCAGCTATTACAATAAGGATTATACACAAAAGAACAAGCCCCCCCAATGAATAAATGACTATTCTTCTTTTATTTTCGGGAATCCTATCAAGAAGTTTATCGCGCAGGGAGAGAATAGCGTCAATAAAATTCCGCCCTAATTCCTTAATATCCATTTTATTTTATGAGTATAGCAGAACTGCCAAAAATTTGCTATGATTCAGAGCATGACTGTTGAGATAAACTCCCGCGGTAATGGAGCCTGCCCCCTTTGCAATTCGACGGGGAATTGCCGTATCCAGGATACTATAAAAAAAACCATGAAAATATTTTCCACAGAAGACAATCCCATGGAACTGGTTATTTATTCATGTCCGGGATTCGAGGAGAAAATAGAAAGTGAATGAAAGACTGGGCTCCCTGTTACGGCGGCACAATGAGCTTTCCCTGCTTATTCAGGACCCTCTCCTTGTAAAGGATCAGAATAAATACAGGGAAGCGATGAAGGAATATTCCCAGTTAAGCGAAATAGCCGAAGCCCATGAAGAAATCGAAAAGCTGGCGGTTCAGCTTGAAGACGCTAAATCTCTTTTGCAGGCAGAAAAAGATCCGGAAATGAAAGATCTTGCCAGGGAAGAACTAAAAGCCCTGGAGACCATGATCAAGGATAAAGACGACCGGCTCAGGTTCCTTCTTATACCAAAAGATCCTCTGGACGAGAAAAATATCATCATGGAAATAAGAGCCGGCACTGGCGGCGAAGAAGCCGCGCTTTTCGCGTCCGATCTTTTCCGCATGTATTCCAAATTCTCAGAAACTCTAGGCTGGAAATTTGAGGTAATGAATTCAAATGAAACCGGCCTTGGAGGGTTAAAGGAAATAATATTCTCCATCAGCGGAAAAAACGTATACGAAAATCTGCGCTATGAGTCCGGAGTACACCGGGTTCAGAGAGTTCCAACCACGGAATCTTCCGGTCGTATTCATACTTCCGCAGTAACTGTGGCCGTCCTTCCAGAAGCGGACGAAACAGAAATTGATATACGCCAGGACGATCTGCGTATTGACGTAATGCGCGCCGGCGGCCCTGGCGGTCAGTGCGTAAATACCACCGATTCGGCAGTACGCATTACCCACCTACCTTCCGGAATAGTCGTACACTGCCAGGATGAAAAAAGCCAGATCAAAAACAAGGCCAAGGCCATGAGAATACTCAGGGCCAGGGTCTTCGAAATGGAAGAAGCCAAGGCAGCTTCTGAACGTGCCGAAGCCCGCAAAAACCAGGTAGGCAGCGGAGACCGCTCTGAACGCATAAGAACCTATAACTTCCCCGACAACCGCGTAACGGATCACCGGATTGGGCTTGTACTGTATAAACTTGATCGCATAATGGAAGGGGAAGTGGAAGAAATTTTTGATGCGCTCAAATTTTCCGCCAAGGAAGAAATCCTGAAAACGGGAAAAGCCGAAGCCACCGCCTCGTGACCATAGGAGAAGCCATTAAAGAAGGAAGCTCTGTTCTTGCTTCCGCTTTAACAATTAATACAGAAACCCCGTCTCTGGATGCCCGCCTCTTACTGGCCGAGACATTGCACACAGAAGTATCTGAATTGCTTATCATGACCAAAGACGAGCTTCCCGAAACGCAATACTTGTGGTTTAAAAAGCTGCTGGCCCGCCGTCTAGAAGGCGAATGTGTCGCGTATATACTTGGACGGAAAGAATTTTTTGGGCTGGAGTTTTATGTTAATCCTTCGGTACTGGTTCCACGACCAGATACGGAAACATTGGTGGAAGCGGGTTTGGGAATATTGAGGGAACAGGGAGCAGGGAACGGTGCTTTGCGGGTGCTTGATCTTTGTACGGGGTCGGGGGCTGTGGCTATCTCCCTCAAAAATGAAAGGCCAGAACTGGATGTTTGGGCTTCGGATATTTCGGCTGAGGCGCTGGCGCTTGCGAAAGAGAATAGCAATAGGCTTTTAGCCGATAAAACCAAGGGCGATGGGCCAGATGTCGATCCCGTCACTTTCATCAAAAGTGATCTGTTTGAGAGCATTGAAGGCGCTTTCCATCTTATTGTTGCGAATCCTCCGTATGTTTGTTCTGGGGAAATTGACTCTCTTGCGCCGGAAGTACGAGGGGAACCCAGATTGGCTTTGGACGGAGGAAATGATGGCCTTGACCTAATTAAAAGAATAATCCTTGATGCGCCTGGTCATTTATGCCCTGGGGGAATTCTGCTCATGGAAATGGATACCAGGCAAATACCGGTTGTACGGACTCTCTTTGTAAATCATTCTTTTATCAATATCAAAATTTATAAAGATATGGCAGGATGGGAACGTGTTGTATCGGGAACATATGATGAAGATATTCGCAAATAATCTGTAATAATCAATAGCTTTAACTTTTTGGCTATTAGCGTTATGATTTTTGTAGTATGGATCATAACAAAAGACATTATAAAATACTATTCTTTTTTCTGATCCCAATTTTTTTCGCTTGTTCCTGCCAGCCTGCGGTAAAGGAATTAGAAAACCAGAATGGGCAAATCACGTTGTCTGAAGCAGAGCTTTCCGAGGATGAAACTGCTCCCGAAATTATAGTACCAGAGCCGGATCAGCTTATTATAATAGCCGTTGGTGATAACCTTTTCCATAATGTAATGATCCGGCAAGGAGAGCAGGGTAACTATGATCCAATATATTCTGAGATCCGCTCTCTTGTACAAAAAGCAGACATTGCCTTTATAAATCAGGAAACTCTTTTAGGTGGGATTGATTACGGTTTTTCTGGCTATCCTCTGTTCAATTCCCCCCAAGAACTGGGACGGGCAGTCACCGCAGCCGGATTTAATGTGGTGAATCACGCAACCAACCATAGTATGGATAAGGGTGAAAGGGCGGTATTCGCCACCATGGACTTCTGGGACACTATGCCCCAAATAACGGTACTCGGAATACACCGCTCAGCAGAACAGCGCAGCGAGCCAAAGCTAATTCAAAAAAACAATTTTACCCTTGGATTCCTCGCCTTTACTTATGGAACCAACGGCATACCCCTTCCGGCGGGCAGACCTTACCTTATTTCGCTTATCAACACTACTACAATGGCCAGAGAAATCGACGCACTACGCCCCCTTTGCGATTTCCTCATAGTCTCCATGCATTGGGGGGAGGAGTATACGCACAACTACACCAGTACTCAGAAAACGCTTGCCGTCTTTCTGGCTGAGCACAAGGTGGATCTGGTTATTGGCCATCACCCCCATGTGGTCCAGCCTATTGAATACATAATGCGGCCTGACGGCAGATTCATGCTCTGCTATTATTCCCTGGGCAACCTGATCTCGGCTCAGTCCATGGATCCGACTCTTCTGGGGGCGATGGCCTATATTAAGCTGGAAAAGCCTCCTGACCCGCAAACCGGTATTACCTTTATAGATGCCGGAGCTATCCCCCTAGTCACCCATTACGATAGGAATTTTTCTAATTTCAAAGTCTATCCGCTTTATGCTTATACAGAAGAACTATTAAAACAGCACTGGAAGAATAGAGTAGATACGGGCATTACTTTGGAATATCTTACCGGCATTGGGACAACAATCTTTGGTAACAAGAATATTATGCGCAGTCCATTTGAATAGGATGAATCTACGCCTGAGCCTGGCTTGTGTCCAGGCTCTTTTTGCCGTTCTTGATTGCGGCTTTACAGGTCTTGCAGACCTTTACCTTTTTGCCCCCGGCATCTATCTCGTATAAAACTTTTACCCTGCTTCTTTTACAAACCGGACATTCGCCCCGGCCATGGGAAGCTAATTCCCAGATACTCTTACCTCTGTTGGGTTTAGCCATTCTATTTCTTCTCCTCTTTTGCGGCGGCTTTTCCTTTTACGTTTTTTTTAGCCTGCTTTTTGGCCTTTTTGGCATCCTCGGTATCAAGCTTGTAATCCACCAGCTCAAGAATAACAACTTCCGCCGCATCTCCTGGGCGCTCGCCGAGTTTAAGGATCCTGGTATAGCCTCCGGGCCTATCCTTCATCCTTAGCGCAATATTGGTAAAAAGTTTTGCGACTATGCCTTCGTCGTAGAGCCTGGCAGACGCAATACGCCGGTTATGAACGCTATCCACTTTTGCACGGGTAATTAGCTTTTCGGCTGTCCTGCGTACTGCCAGCGCCTTGGCCTTGGTGGTCCGTATGCGTTCATGCCGGAAAAGTGAAGTAACCATATTGCGATGCAATGCCTTCCGGTGAGCGGAAGACCGATCCAGGGGATTGAACCCTCTTCTATGCTTCATCTTCAGTATCCTTTTGGGAACTTACCCTAACCGCATTCTTAAGCAGGTTCATATCGGTTATTCCCAGGCCTAAATTCCACTCCTTGAGTTTTTCCTTTATCTCCTGGAGGGATTTTTTTCCGAAATTCCGGGTCTTGGCAATATCATCCTCAGTTTTCTTGGTCAATTCCCCTATTGTTTTAATGTTTGCGTTTTTAAGGCAATTGGAAGATCGGACAGAGAGCTCAAGTTCTTCAACTGGGGTATTGAGAATCCCCCGTATCCGTTCATCATCTTCATCAAACTCTTCATCAGTGCCGAGATTATTCTCGTCAAAGTTGATAAAGACGGAAAAATGATCTTTTGCGATTTTGGCAGCTTCCGCCAAAGCATCATCAGGCCTAATCGTCCCGTCGGTCCATATATCAAGTACCAGTTTGTCATAATCGCTGCGCTGCCCAACCCGTGTAGGCTCCACCATGAACTTGACTTTTTTAACCGGAGAGAAAATTGCATCCATGGGAATAGTGCCTATGACTTCTATATGGCGGTTATTGTCATCGGAAGGAACATAACCCTTGCCCAGTTCGACCTGAATTTC
>JAIRUO010000218.1 GCA_031254385.1 Treponema sp.
TGGGGATGAGAAAAAAGGTGATGGTGTGAAAAAAAATGTACGAAAGACTGGCGTTGCCAGCAAAACGAGAAAAAAAGATGGCTAAAGGGTTATTTGTGGGTTGACTTTTTATAGAAGGAAGAGAGGGATTCGAAGCGGAGTTTCCGCCGACCAACGGGAGGAAGAGCGGACAGGATGTCCGCGAAAGGAAACAGAGCCGGCCTGTAGGTGTGAGGCAGGACGCCGAACACCGGAAGGCGAATCCCTCTCTCCTACCTTATAAAAGCAAACAAGGTCTGAAATAATAAAAAATTAAACATTCGATTTCTTTCTGAAAAATGAATATTTGTTGGGGCAATATTCATGAAATAACTTATTTCGTACATCATATTTTCTGCTTCTTTGTATAAATAAACATTAAATGTACCTGTTTCTATATCAGGATTATTAATAGTATCTGGACCAAGCCCATAAGCTATTGTTACTCTATCGGCACCGGCTCTGCTTAATATTCCTTCCAATGGAAGGTTTATCACTGCCCATTTGTCATCGTACCTTTGTCTATACGCAGACGCATTGTATATGGACTCAGGCTCATCTTTTGTAATATTAGCATATCTTCTAAATGTGATAGTCAGTGCATTTGTTCCTCCACCAAATATAAGAAAAAATGCTTCTATATTTCTATTAGCACTGTTATTATATGTAAACATATTCCAGTCATTATAAAACAATAACAATCCTATTTCATTATAAAAAGTATATCTTTCTTCAAAAAGAAATAAATTTATATTTTCGTCAAATTCAGTATTATTATAATTATATTGAATTACATCTTTTCCATCTGATTGCCTGACAACCGGAATGGCAACATATAATTTCCTTAAACTATTTGCGAAATTTGTGTATATATCATTAGAATTTATATAATATAATATTTGATTTTGAATATTTATATTTCTTGTATATCGTAAAAATGATTCAAATAATAAACCATGCATTGTATTTGTTCCCACATAATTGGTAAAAAATGCAGATAACAGTTCATTGTCAACATTTACTTCATCCCTATCCCATGCTCTTAGATACGAATGTAAACTTAAATAATTAGACATTGTTTCGTTAGAGGGAATATATAAAAATAAATCGCCTGCCTCTTGGGCCGTTACTTTTGTTGAGAAAATTAGTAATAGCATAAACATTACTTTTCGCAATACTATACGCATTATATTTGATTATAGCATTTATTACTAACATCGTCAATTTTTTTTCCCAATTTACAGCCTGTTTGACTTTATTTACAAACTGTAGCATCAGTAGTATGATCATTAAAAAGGAAGGTGGGCTATGCAGTATGTTGATTTTGGTAAAACCGGGGTTAAAGTTTCCCGTTTGGGAATGGGTTGTATGCGGCTGCCAAGTTCCGAAAAGGATGGCAAGACGGTATATGATGAGGAAAAAGGAATAGCCCTTATTCACCGGGCCATAGAATTGGGGGTCAATTACTTTGATACCGCCCCCTATTACTGCGATAAACAGAGCGAAGTGATCCTCGGAAAAGCGCTCAAGGACGGCAGGCGGGAAAAGATTTACCTTTCCACAAAAAACCCAATCGAAACCGATTCCGGGGACGATTACGAGAAGCGGCTGGAAACATCACTAAAAAACCTGGATACATCAAGTATTGATTTCTACCATTTCTGGGGCATATCCCTTGATACCTTCCTTACCAAGGTCAAGGCTAAGGACGGCCCTTTGGACAGGGCAAAGAAGCTGAAAGAACAGGGAGTAATAAAACATATCTCCTTTTCCTTCCATGACGGAGGCGCAGGAGACAAGGAAGGGGATAACCTAATAGAGATACTCAAAAACGGAGAAGGGGTACTGGAATCTGTACTTTGCCAGTACAATCTGATGGATCGAAACAAGGAGCCCGGAATAGCCCTGGCGCATGAAATGGGGCTTGGTACCGTGATAATGGGCCCGGTTGGAGGCGGGCGGCTGGGGACTCCTTCAAAGGCCATCCTGGATTTGCTGCCCGGCAAATTCACCAGCTCCGCAGAACTGGCCCTGCGTTTTGTGCTGGCAAACAAGAATGTGAATGTCGCCCTGTCAGGAATGTCCAGCATAGAACAGCTTGAAGAAAATGTACGGGTTGCAGATAACACCACTCCTTTGAGTGCCGATGAGCTTGGTCAGATTGAGGCCATGATGAAGGAAAATGAACGCCTTGCAGGGCTTTACTGTACCGGCTGCAAATACTGCATGCCCTGTCCCCAGGGGCTCAACATTCCTGCTATTTTCACCATGATGAACTACCACCGGGTGTACCAGATTACTGATTTTGCCAGAAAATCCTACGCCGAGATAGGCAAGTTCCCCTGGACTAAATACGAAAACGCGGCAGCCTGCTCCGAATGTGGCGAATGTGAAACCAAATGTCCCCAGAAGCTTCCCATCAGGGAACAGTTAAAGGAGACCCATAAGGTATTGGCCGGAAAATAAATGGTTGCTTTTTCCGCAAAATATTTATAAACTGAATTTATCCAGGGAGGATTTATGGCTGAACATATACTTCACAAAAAAGAGAACAAGAAAGCGCCCCAGAAAACCTTAAAAGAAAAACGGGAAGAAAAGAAAAACAAGAAGAAGAATAACAGCTCAAGTAGTTCCTAATTCCTAAGCGAGAGGCAAGTCGATTTGTGGGCGATACTAGATTCGAACTAGTGACTTCTACCGTGTGAAGGTAGCACTCTCGCCACTGAGTTAATCGCCCACAAATCGACAGCAGTGACTTCAATATAAGATACTATCATTTTCGCTGACGAATGGTCAACGCCGGGACCAGCGTACAGATTCTTAACTACAAACCCTAAATCCTATATCCTAACCCCTAAATCCTAGAATAAGTTAACGTCCGGTGGAGAGGCCCTCTGAAAGGCGGTAACCCTGAGGCGCTAATTCTTCCCAAATCGAGGGTTCTAGGACATCCCTGTCAATTCTAAGGAAGAAATACGGTTCAAAGCCAGGTACCGGGTAGAGGCTGTTTTGTACATTAATATAGGCAGGGTTAATGCCGGGGGCTATTATGTCAGGAGAGGGGCGCAGACGCACCATGCTGTCAGGGTTGCGGGTTAGTATGTCCCAGGCCCTTTCGGATTCGGAGTAGAGGCCCAGGGCTCTTGATCTGTAGCTATTATCGCCAGTGCGGAGGGCTAAGGCTTCCAGGGTTATAGCAAGGTTGTTTTGGACAACCATAATGCGTTCTGTCAGCTCAAGCTGCTCATTGTTGTTTGTGGGTCCAAGGAGGGGGAACCGCGCCCTGTCGGACTCCAGGATTTCCAGCAGGCGATCGTAATATCCCTGAGCGGCAAAATAATTGCCTCGGAGATAAGAAACGTTCCCCAGGGCATAGAGGATTTTCCGGTTAAAGGGCTGGGGGAAAGACGCTGCTGCAAAATGGTCCAGGGCTTCGGGCCAGCGGCGGAGCTGATAATATGCGGCGCCCATACGGTACTGTAGTTCAGGAGGGGAATAGCCGTTTAATTCCGAGCGGCGGTAATAGTCCAGCGCAGCAAGGGCGTTCCCGTCTTTAACAAAGAATTCCAAATCCCCAAGGTCTGCGTAAAGTTTACCGAATGCCGGAGAAGCCGTTATAACACGGCGGGACAGGCCGTCTTCATAAAGCTGTACACCCCTGATAAGGTATTCTTCGGCCCTAAAAAATTCCCGGCGCTGGACATGAATTTCGGCATAACGCCTTAAAGCTTCAATTCTGTAACCCAGGCGCTGGGAAGTTTCGGTCTTGGCAAAGTCAAAGGCCTGAATAGCCCGCCCCAAGGTTAATTCTTCGTCCCGGGTATTTCTATATAAATTATAATACCTTGACAGATGATAATAAGATTCGGGATACAAGGGATCTGCGCTAACAGCCCTAAGGAGTATATCCCGAATCCCGCCGATTTGCTGGATATATTGATTGGGAACGCCGCGTATTTCTTCTGTCTGTTTGTCAAGAAGGTAACCGCCCAATTCAGCTAACGAAGAAGCCTCAATTTTTCTCCTTGTTGAAGCCATAAAATATGCCTGGAGAGGGAGCACTTCTCCCAGATTATCGGTGCGGATAAAGTACCTTAACATTCGTTCCAGAATTGGGTCCGATCTTCCGTAGCGTTCCATGTATTTGGCATACGCTTCGCGGGCATCTTCATAGTGTTCTTTCTCAACGTCTCCCCAGGCAAGGCTGTTGTCTCCCAAAGCAAGGAGAGCCTCCTTGTCCCAGACGGAATAATCCAGTATATGACGGCGGAGCAGAGTATCCGCTTTGGAATAGTTTCTTAAATAATAGGTTTCAAGTGCAGCATAATCCAGCACCGCCTTTTTTTCGGGAATATAGCGCTTGTTTTTTGATGCGGTATATGCAAGAAGCTGGTCATACTTTTCTTCCGCGTACAAGTATTGGCGCTCGTCACGAAAAGCTTCCGCATAGCTATAGAACCACTTTTTTTTATCTTTTATCTTGAATGCTTCTTCAAATAGATCCCTTGCCCTGCCATAAGCACCTGCGCCTATCTGCTCGTAACCGCGGCGGTATATTGATTCTGCCCTTAGTGGCTGGTACACAAAATTCCAAATCAAATATCCCAGAGAGACCACAACTATAGCTATCCCCATAAAGACCCGGAGAACCGGAAGGAAATTATGCACAAAAATATAGGGAAAGCTTGCCTGTTCTTCTTCCAGTTCTGCTCCAGTCTTCTTCTCATAGCCCTTTGGGATGGATACAGGCTTGCCAAGGATTTTCCCGGCTAGGTCGGCTGCCTCTTTTGCGGAACCGCCTGTGGTAAGGATTCTGAGCAAATTTACCATAAGGTCGGGAGCGACCATTTCTTCTACGATTAATTGCTGACAGGCAATTCTTAAGTTCAAGGGGTATGAAGCCAGGGTCTCTTTTATTTTGGCAACTTCATCTTCTGTAAGCGCTATTTCTTCAGGTTCGCCCGGCTTTTTGGCTGCACTTGGCGCGGGTTTGGAGCTTGCAACATCGTCAATTCCCGGAATGGTGAATGATTCAAATTCATCGGAATCCTGCTGTGCTTCTGGGATTTCATCATCTTTTGTATCAGGAATGTCATTATCAATATTGAACTTGTCAAAAGAATCCTCAGGTTCATCGGCAACATCTTCAAGGTCAGGAAATTCCCCTCCCATATCAAAACCGTCAGAATCTATAGGTTCCCCGGGCTCGCTTTCTGAAAAACCAAAAGAATCGTCTGATCCCGTTAAGTCCAGATCCTCCCCAGAACCGAAAGGTTCCGAAGAAGCAAAAGGTTCTGGAGAATCCGTTGATTCTGGCATGTCAAAACCGGCTTCATCCTCCCCGGGCATTTGGTCAAAAGAAAAATCCTCAGAAAGAAATTCACCAGCGGGCAACTCGTCAGCATCGTGCGGCGTTTCAGATCCCGCATCCAACGCCTCTCCAAAATCCGGGAGTTCCCCCAAATCAAAGGATTCGTCAGATACGGCGGATTCTGCAGAGCTATCTTCTGATTCAGTCTGTTCTGCCAAAAAATCAGAGGAAAAATCCGGCATCTCGTCCAGATCAATATCTGAACCGCCAAAACCAGAATCCTCAGTGCTGGCTGCTTCATCTTCACCGGCTTCTGGAGCGGTTTCAAATTCATCTGTTGCAAAGTCCATATCCGGCAGGCTGGCATCTTCGGCGGTACTATCATCGCCAGCAAAGTTGTCGTCCAAGGCGAAGCTATCTTCGCCAGAAAGGCTGTCATCCAAGGCGAAGTTATCTTCGCCTGAAAAGCTGTCGTCGCTTGCTAAATTGTCGTCTGCGGGAAGGCCGCTATCTCCAGCTAAGTCGTCGTCAAAGGCGAAGTTATCATCGCCAGAAAAGCTGTCATCCTCGCTTTCGGCAGAAATCGAATCATCATACAAACCTGGCGGAACATTGAAATCTTCTTCGGGTATAGTACTAGAGTCTTCTTCTTGAGCAGGCTCTTCTGAAAAATCATCAGGAATGGTATCAAGTACGGAATTGAGATCATCGCCCCCGAATAGTTCCTCCGAAGGCGGAGGGGGTTCTGCCGCATTGCCGCCTAAAAGGTCGCCTATATCTCCAAAATTCATAAAATCATCATCAGCGCTTGTTTCAGGTAGGTCTGCAGGAGCTTCGGTTTCTACAGGGGTTGGCGCAGACTGCCCCTCAGGTTCATTTTCGGGGAGGGGGAGATCATCGAATGGAAGGCCCTTGTCTTCCATTACCAGTTCTTCCCTGCCGATTTTATTAAATGAGGATTTGAAATCTTCCAATGCTTTTAATGATGGCATAATTCCCTGCCGATAATTGTACTACATAATATGAAAAGGAACATAACGGCAGTACTCCTTATAGTATGTATCGGCACT
>JAIRUO010000239.1 GCA_031254385.1 Treponema sp.
CTGCTCGAAGGCGACAGCCTGATTCGCATAACAGAAGTCCTGGAATCACGTCCTTATGTGGATATGACCCTAGAAGCCCTTCGCCTTTTTGGTATAAAGGTCGAGGAAATGAAACAGAACATTCTCACTGCTCACTGCTCACTGCTCACTGCTCCCTCTTTCCGCATCCCCGGCTCCCAAACCTACATTTCACCCAAAAACGTCCAAGCCGAAGGTGATTGGTCTAATGCGGCGTTTTGGCTCTCGGCGGGCGCAATAGGCGCAGGCAGCATAAGCTGTACCGGACTCAACCCACAATCCCGTCAGGGCGACAAGGCCATTGCCGCATTGCTGGCGCGTTTTGGGGCCACCGTTTCTTATGAACACGACAACGTTACCGTATCGCCTGGCGCACTCAGGGGCATTGAAATTGACGCAGGGAACACGCCTGATCTGGTGCCTGTTTTGGCCGCTGTCGCGTCTGTCGCGGAAGGGGAAACCGTTATCCGCAACGCAGGGCGGCTTCGTATAAAAGAAAGCGACAGGCTACGCACGGTGGCAGTGTGTCTTTCAAGCCTGGGGGCGGATATTGCGGAAACTGAGGATGGGCTTATCATTCATGGCAAAAAGACGCTGTGCGGCGGCGAGACGGAATCGTTTGGCGATCACCGTATAGCCATGACTGCCGCTGTGCTCTCAGCCGCGTGTACTGGGCAAGTCGTTATTAACAACGCAGAAGCAGTCAGAAAGTCCTACCCAAGTTTTTTTGAAGATTTTACCAACGCCCTTGGCGGCGTATGGAAAGAAGGTTAATATGTCCTCTGTGTTTGGGAATAAACTAAAAATATCTATTTTTGGGCAGTCCCATTCTCCCGCAATCGGCGTGTGCATTGACGGGCTTCCCGCTGGCTTCAAAATTGATTTTGATGAATTGAATTTGTTTATGCAGAGGCGTGCGCCAGGACAGTCAAGCCACACCACACAGCGCCGGGAAGCTGATACTCCAGAATTTGTTTCCGGCCTTGTTGACGGCGTTACTTGTGGTGCGCCGCTGACAGCCATTATACGCAATACGGATGCCAGATCATCAGATTATGAAAAACTGCGCGACATTCCACGGCCTTCCCACGCCGACTATACTGCGCACGTCAAATACGGCGCGGCTAGAGATTTTCGCGGCGGCGGTCAGTTTTCAGGGCGGCTCACCGCACCCCTGTGCGTAGCCGGGGGCTTATGCTTGCAATTGCTGCGGCGAAAAAATGTGCATATAGCGGCGCATATCGCACAAATTGGAAACATAACTGACTTAGCTTTTGATCCGGTTAATGTAAGAGCGGATGAGTTACGCGCATTGGAAGAAAGGGACTTTCCTGTATTAGACGCAAATGCCGGAAAGCGTATGCGTACCCTTATAGAAGAGGCAAAAAAGGACGGCGATTCTGTTGGCGGGATTGTGGAGTGCTGCGCAGTAAATTTGCCTGCCGGCATAGGCGAGCCTATATTTGACGGCATAGAAAACCGTCTGGCTGCCATACTATTCGGAATACCGGCAGTCAAGGGCGTTGAATTCGGCAACGGATTCGCCGCGGCCGCCCTTAGGGGGTCGGAGAACAACGACGCATTTTGTATGAACGGAGATAGGGTGGAAACACGTACCAACCACCATGGCGGCATTTTGGGCGGCATAAGCTCCGGAATGCCGATACTGTTTCGCGTTGCCTTTAAGCCTACGCCGTCCATTGCCAAAACTCAGAACAGCGTCATCCTTTCTCGGCTCGAGGACACGGAACTGGCAATAGAAGGCAGACACGATCCCTGTATAGTGCCACGAGCCGTTCCTTGTGTGGAGGCAGCGTCGGCAGTGGCGCTTTATGACTTGATGCTGGAAAAATAGAAGGAGGAATCTCATGGACTTAGAGGAACTGAGAGGGAAAATTGACGGTATAGACAATGACCTTGTCCGTCTGTTCCAACAACGGCTGGAAGTTTCCGCTGAAATAGCGCAATACAAACAGCAGAATAACATGCCGGTACATGACCTCGCCCGCGAGCGGCAAAAGTTATTCGATCTGACACATAACGCGGAACCGGGCCGGGAATCTTATATTACAGCCCTGTACTCTTTGCTGTTTGAGTTAAGCCGCGCCGAACAGGAGCGGATTTTGAATCCAGCATCGGGCCTTGCGGATCGCATAAAAAACGCCATACGGGATACGGAGTGGATATTCCCATCGCGGACTGTCGTTGCCTGTCAAGGTACGGAAGGGGCCTATTCACAGCTTGCCGCGCAAAAATTATTTGCGTTGCCGAGCATCGTGTACTGCAATAGCTTTGACGGCGTTTTTGCAGCAATTGACAGCGGGCTCTGCCCTTACGGGCTACTGCCTTTAGAAAATAGCACCGCCGGTTCAATCAACCAGGTCTACGACCTCATGATGCGCTATCCCTTTAGCATAGTGCGTAGCGTCCGCATTAAAGTCGATCATTGCCTGCTGGCGAAAGAAGGAACCGCGATTAAATCAGTCAAGGAAATTTTTTCCCACGAACAGGCAATCGCCCAATGTGCAGGTTTTTTGAAAACCCTAGACTGCAAGGTGACGGCTTGCGAAAATACCGCCGTTGCTGCGAAAATGGTCTCCGAGTCTTCGCGTAACGATGTGGCCGCCCTTTCGTCCAGAAATTGCGCTGACCTATATAACTTGCGCAGACTGGCGGATTCGGTTCAGGATCAGGGCAATAACTACACCCGTTTTATCTGCGTTTCAAAAAACCTGGCCATCTATCCAGGCGCGGACAAAACCAGCCTTATGCTCACCATCCCCCATAGACCCGGCTCCCTTTATCAAATCCTGTCGCGTTTTTATATACACGGCATCAACCTTATCAAGCTGGAAAGTCGCCCCATTCCCGACCGTGATTTTGAGTTCATGTTTTACTTTGATCTTGAAACGCCGGTTTACTCTCCGGCGCTTATACAGGTCTTGCGCGAATTAAACGACCTAAGCGATGAGTTTTATTATCTGGGCAGTTATTCAGAGGAAATATAATGCGGCGTTGCGGTTTGTTAGGTGAAAAGTTATCCCATAGCTTTTCGCCGCAAATCCATGCGGAACTGGGCGGATACGAGTACCGCCTCTTTGAAAAAACCTCGAATGAACTGGAAGATTTTCTGCAGCACGGGGATTTTTACGGACTGAATATTACCATACCCTATAAAAAAGCGGTGATCCCTTATTGCGCCGATCTCTCCGAAACCGCTCGCCTTACAGGAAGCGTGAATACCATCATACGCCAAAGCGATGGTTCGCTGCACGGACATAACACGGATTTTTTTGGCTTTGGTTATCTACTAGGAAAGTCGGGAATAAAACCTAACGAGGGCAAAGCCCTTGTACTTGGCAGCGGCGGTTCCTCCGTTACCGTACAGGCCGTACTGCGCCACAGAGACGCGGAGAAAATCATCGTAGTTTCCCGGGGTGGCGCGGATAATTACCAAACAATAGAAAAACACAGTGATGCGAAATGGCTTATTAATACAACGCCCGTGGGCATGTATCCAAACAACGGCGTATCGCCCATTGCCGATTTAACGATTTTTAGCGACTGCCTGGGATTGGCTGATCTGATTTATAACCCCAGTCGTACAGAACTAATGGCACTTGCAGAGGAATCCGGCATACCGGCATATAACGGTTTGACCATGCTCGTTGCTCAAGCGAAAAAATCCGCAGAACTTTTTACAAACTCAAATATCCCCGATGTAGAAATTGAACGGATCATTGCTAAAATTACACGCCTGTCATTGAACATCGTGCTGATAGGAATGCCTGGCTGCGGCAAGACCAGAATAGGAACCGTACTGGCTAAAAAACTGGGGCGGAATTTTATTGACACTGATACTAGTATTGTAAAAAACGCAGGAAAACCCATACCTAACATATTCGCGGAGGACGGCGAAGACCGTTTCCGCGCTTTAGAGCATAATGCGCTACAAACTGTGTGCAAAGAAAGCGGCCTGGTCATAGCTACAGGCGGCGGCGTAGTCACGCGGCCCGAAAACCGCCGTGTAATCAGACAGAATAGCGTTGTCATTTTTTTAGATAGGGATATCTCCAAACTGCCTACAGCCGGCCGACCCCTTTCCCAGCGAGACGGCATAAAAGTGCTGGCAGCCATACGCCTCCCCCTATACCGACAGTGGAGCGATCACATCGTAAAAGTCCACGGTGTTGAAGAAACGGCGGAGGAAATTTTGAAGAAGGGGTTAGGGGTTAGGGATTAGGGGACTAGGAAGATGGGAGGATAAGAATGGTATATATACATTCATTGGGAATTTGTGTATAATATCAACTATGTCTACTTTCAACCTAATAGTATGGACAACCGTCTATAGTATTTGCCTTGTCCATATTACATTGTTTACATACATATACATTAAACATAAAAGCAAAATAGAATTACTCTATTTAATAGTATTATCTAATATATTTCTGTTAGCAGTTATCATTACCTTGTTGCTTGTATTCAGAATTGACATTTTTATTATGGTATTGGTTAATGGTATATTGACATTGTATATTACCATTCCTTTATGGGGCTATTATTTATTTAATGTTGAAAAGAAATTTTTTAAAATTATACCCATATTGGTTATAATAGAAGCGGTTATTGATAATATATTAATTGCGCGTAACATTCTCGGCATTCTATATATATCAAGGGTTGTTTTTTATATTTTGCTAACAGTGCCCATATTTAGAAGTAAAAATAATAAATACGAAAAAGATTCAATAGAAGGTAATATGCAAAAGGTAACTAAAATAACAGTTGTTGCGTTTATCCCAATTATGATCTCACTTGTTCCAGTATCATTACTGGTTTTTGAAATATCTTACGCGGCTTCGGTATTTTGGGCTGTCTTTACCTTATTGTTTCAAATACCGGGGCTGATCTACTGCAAAAATAGGCTGCTTAAAAAAGATGCATCAACGGACAAGAGAATATCATCATTGACTAAAAGGGAGAATGAGATTGCTGCGGCTATTTGTAACGGATATAAATATGAAGAAATTGCGGAAAAGCTGAACATTACCATTTCGACTGTAAAAACACATTCGTATACCATTTACAAAAAATTAGGCATAAACAACAACCGTGAATTAATGCAAATTTTTCTGGAATCTCAGAAAAAAGAAACCAATAGTCCCTGACACGCCGTTTTTCCCTCAAAAAATTCCTTCTATAGGTAGGGTATAAAATGAGGTGTTCGGTACGGTCTTGTCTTTTTGCAAACGCCGTAGTATTATATTACATAGAGGTACATACAGACGTTTATGTTTTATAGAAAATTGAGAATCATATCGTTTTTTTTACTCTTCTCCAGTGCCTTCTGTCCGGCTCAGGAGACAAATGATACTTTCTGGAAAGGGATAGGTAGCGTCGCTTCTTTTGGCAAACCTTTTTGGGCAGATATGCATTCAACTTTAATACGGGTCGAGATAGCCTATGCAACAAACAGCCCTGACTATGATTGGGGTGGTTTTAACACAAAAAATCGTTTCTATGTATTTGCGAATCTGGGCGCAGATATCCCTATTTGGTCGGGCAGTTTTTCAAACGAAAAATACGGCCTTAGCATTACCCTGCCGTTTATGATTGACGTTTGGCTTGACAGGTTTGAATTAAAAACATCGCCTGTAATTAATACGGATTACCGTTTTGGCGCATTTGATTTTAGCTTTATATACCGTCTGGATCACCAGATTTCAGTTTTGCCTAGTTTCAATATTTACAACTGGGCCCTAAAACTTTCGTTATTCAAACATGAATCTACACATATAGGCGACGAGCTTACAATTTTCCGAAAAAAAGAAGATATGCCTATAACAAGAGTCGATGTCGCATATAATTTTGCGGAATTGATTTTTACCCTAAACGATCCTGACGGCCAGGCCCGTCTTAATCATGGTTTTAAAGTCGGCTTATTATTTGACTACGGTATGAAGGGGGGCTGGTATAATCCTCTGATCTCGGAGGCGGAGGAAGGCACTATAAACCCGAACCGATTTCCGTTTGAATTCTATATACAGTACCAGTTTCAATCGGCTCTTTTTTCACACGGGTTTCAGATAATTGCTTCTGCCGAGTATCGTTTAAGAGAACGGTATAAATACCCATTTTCTTATTCAGGCTCCATGAGCGATTTTTATAAAGAAAGTCATCTTGTAAATTGCTTTAACTTTTTTGCAGGCATAAGGTTCGATAATCAAAAGTCTAATTATTTTTCAAAAATTGGAATAGGCATCCGCTATTATTTAGGAATAAATCCATATGGCCAGTTCCGTTCCATGCCGCATTATAACCAATTTGGCTTGGCCGTTCTCTTTGAATAAAGAACGGCCTACGGCCAAAATTACAAGCTGTCGCCAAAATCCTTGCGGAACTGTTTGACCAGTTGTTCCGGCCAGTCTCCAACGGCCTTTAAGCGGCCAAGGAAGAAGCGCATCACTTTGGGTTCCTCGACAAACTCAAGCCCTCCGACTAAGCTGCGGTTTTTGTACAGCCATGTTATGCGGTCTGCAATGTACTTGACCTGGGACAGGGTAAACACGCGCTTGGGAAACGCAAGCCGTACCAGTTCCATTTCTGCAAGGCGCTCGCTGCCGTCTTCGTTGCGCTGTTCGCTTAAGGTCCCGCGTTCCATCCCCCTTATGCCGCCTGCTATAAAGAAGGCCGCAGCCAGTGCGCCGGCCGGGTACTGGGTCTGCGGGATATGCGGACAGAACTGTTTTACATCCACATGACAGCCAAGGCCGCCTGGCGGGGTTACAACAGGAATTCCCTTTGCAATCAGTTCATTGCACAAAGCCTCCACAAATATCGGCGTTTGGCTGATTACATCCATGTCCATAGACTCCTGCAAGCCTACAGCCATGGCCTCCATCTCGCGCACAGACATACCGCCATAAGTCAGGAAGCCTTCGAATAAGGGCACCATCTCGCGCATTTTGAGAAACAGCTCATCGTCTGATGTGAGTATGCCACCGCCTCGTGCTGCGCCCAGCTTTCGTGCCGAAAAATATGTAATATCCGTCAGCGATGCGATTTCTCGCGCTATATCCTTGACTTCAGTATCTTTGAATTCACTGTCGCGTATCTTAATGAAATACAGATTGTCTGTTAAAAGGCTTGCATCATAAACAAGCTTAACACCTTCTTTACGGCAGATCGCGGACACTTCCCGTAGGTTCTTCATTGATACCGGCTGTCCGCCTATAAGGTTGGTTCCAGCCTCAATACGCACAAAGGCAATGTTGTCCTTCCCATGCCGCCTTTTAATGGCTTCTGTTAGTCTTTCAATATCAATATCACCCTTAAAAGGGTTGTCGCTCTGTACTTTGAGCCCCTCTTTGCAGATGAGTTCTTCGATAATACCGCCCATGCGGGTAATATGCGCCTTGGTCGTCGTAAAGTGGTAGTTCATCAGCGCTATTGTTTTTGGCTTTACAAGTATCTGGGCAATGATATGTTCGCAAGCGCGGCCCTGGTGAGCGGGAAGGAAATACTTCATCCCAAAAATATCCTTTAGGACTCTTTCCAGCCGGTAAAAGGTTTCAGATCCGGCATAGCTATCATCAGCCTGCAACATGGCGGCATACTGATTCTCGCTCATTGCATTAACGCCGCTGTCCGTGAGCATATCCAGGAATATATCCAGATTCTTCAATAGAAAAGTATTAAATCCGGCTTCATTTATACATTGCAAGCGCCTTTCCACAGGCAGCAGGTTAATTTTTTGCACCATCCGTACTTTGTGCATCTCCAGAGGAACGCTTTCGCCGGAATAGAATTTAATATTAGACATAGTTATCTCCTTTATAAGTAGTTTGTGTGCTTAAGGCAGATATGTCAAGTAGAGGGGAGTAGGGAATAGGGATTAGGATTTAGGGGTTAGGATTTAGGGAGTAGGATTTAGGGAGTAGGATTTAGGGAGTAGGGAGTGGAGTTTAGGGTTGCGGTTTTTCAAGGTCGAGCAGATATTTTTTTAGGTCCAGGCCGCCGCCGTAGCCGGTAAGGCTATTGTCTTTCCCAATAATGCGGTGGCAGGGAACTATGATAACAATGGGGTTGCGGTTATTGGCCATGCCCACTGCCCGACACGCCTTGGGCCTACCTATCTTCTCCGCAATGTCCACATAACAGCAGGTCTCCCCATAGGGAACCTCTTGCAAAGCTTCCCAAACAGAACGCTGAAAATCCGTACCTTTAAGGGATAGACGCAGATTGAAAACCTTCCGTTTCCCCTTAAAGTACTCATCAAGCTGCGCTGCCGCCTTTTTAATAAGAGGCGTTTCCGCAAGTGTAAAGCCAGGCAAAGTTTTTTCTTTAGCAAAGAACACTCTTGTTATCGCCCCCGCATCTTCCGCAATTCCAAGTAGGCATACAGGATATTTATAGAAAGACACATTGCTCTTCATTCCTATCTCCCTAACCCCCTCACTCCCTATATCCCCTGCGCATTATTCAACACATAGTCCTCGGCCTCTTTACACCAGAGGCCGTTGCTCCTTACGGTAATTTCAGAAAGGGCCTTCCAGAAGGGATCTGATTTGCCCAGTTCTGCAAAGTCGGCAATGGCTACGAGGGGCAGGTTTTTGTGCGTGTAGATGAGTTTTTTTCCGCCCGGGATTTTGTCGAGGTTGACAGTGGCATCTGGAACCGCGTTAAGCCCGCCTATGTGCGTGATTAGGGCAGAAGGGTTAAGCCTAGACTGGGACATCATGGCAATGGATTCCTTTAGATCGTCAGTATTGCCCCCGGAAGTTCCCACCAGGTGATGAGATTCGTAATGCACGTTATAGAAATTGAAGCTTGAGGAAAAACAAGGGTCTGTAGGCCCAGCGAAAAAATTAAGGCAGCCATCGCTTCCCAAGAGCGCGTCTCCCATTTCAACAACCTGCTTTATGGGCGCAAAGACAAAAACGTCGCTATAGAGCTTTCCTCCGTTGATGTCCCGGAGGCTGGTGACCGGATCGCTGGAATTTTTAGTATTAACGTACTCCAGGCGCACGCCGCATTTTAAGGCAGCTTCGGGGCTAAAGATGGAAGCGGCGCGTTCAAGCCGGGCATCGTCAATGTCAGTTACGACGAGCAGGCTGGGCCTACGGTCGCAGTGTAGCGCATAATCAATAGCCCCAAGGCCCATGGGCCCGGCAGAAGCAAGGAGAGCCATGCTACCGTTTTCCACTATGCCCATTTCATGAACATAAGAGCCGCCCCTGGTATGGTACTGGGCATGGAAAGCTCCCACTATGCAGGACATGGGTTCACCCAGAGAGCCCAGATAAAAATTGTCCGCCTTGTATTCCAAAAGGCAGCCCATCTCCATGACTTCCTTTGGAATGATTACGAATGTCGCGTCTCCGCCGATGAATTCGTAGGAATACCCCGGCGCCCAAAGAGTCGGCTTTCCGTCAGAGCCAGGAACATTAAGCGCTGTCTGAAGCACGAACCTTTCCCCTGCCTTGAACTGGCCTTTCCATTTCGCTCCTACTTCCACCAGTTCCCCGCAGAATTCATGGCCGATAATAGGCGGTTTTTCCGCAAGTTTATATCTTATCCGTTTATGTTTTTCGCCCTGCAAGGCAAGTTTATGGCTGGACATGCAGATGGAGTCAGAAACCACCTTTGCCAGAATTTCATCATCTTTAAGAGGGGGAAGATCAAACTCATCAAGCCTAAGATCTTTCTCGCCATGAAGCCGTATTGCTTTTGTTTTCATTAATGCCTCTTTGTGTATATTACGCCAAGCATTAATGTGGGTCAACTCTGTACTAACCAATATCTTTAAAAGCTTCCCACGCCGGGAGCGCGTTACCTGAAAAGTCAAAGAGAGCCTGGTTGCCCCAGTTGCTTCCTTCTTCGCCTTCATGCTCAATGTACTTCATGCCGGCCTTAGTTGCCCAAG
>JAIRUO010000255.1 GCA_031254385.1 Treponema sp.
AAGAAATCGTAAATGGCATGGTGTCGGGTATATTATCTTCATTTCTAAATATTATTTTTCCCGAAATTTCGGCAAACTTCCCGTTTCCCTCTAAGTACACGCAAAGGAAGCAACTACCAAATTTCCCTTGTGGTGTTCCAGTCGAGACACCACAACATATAGTGTACCCTGTCCCTAACATGGAACGATTGTTTCCCGACACCCTAATTCCTATTCGCATCGTCTAATACTATGCCATCATAAACCAATAAAGACAAGGCCTGCCTCCAGCATGTATCTCGCTATCCACTGAGGTTTTCAAACCTCAGACACCACAAGGGAATTTGGGTATCAGCTACCATTTGCGTGACCAAGGGAAATTTGGTAGCTGCTTCCTTTGCGTGGGCTACGCAGTTCCATTTTACTTGGGATAAAATTTCGAAAATGAAAAAACAAAGTATAAATATTTTTAAAAAGAAAAGCGTCATGTGTTTTCAGTTTTTATTTCTTCTGTTTTATATCGCTTGCGGGACAACATCTAGTCCCCAAAAGGATGATTCACAAGTATACACAATGGAAAACGCAAAAAGATATTTTGATATGGGGGTTAATTATAACAAAGAAAAAAAATATATGCAAGCAATTAGCTGTTTTAATACATCAATACAGATAGACCCAGAATACCAGTATGCGTATATTATTCGTGGAACTGCGTATTTTGTTTTAGAAAAGTATTCCGAAGCTCTTTATGATTTTGATTATGCAATATCGCTTGGCATCCAGAATGTCAATGAATATATTTTGTCATATTATATGCGTGGGAAAACTTATAATGAATTGAAAGAGTATGAGATGGCCATAGAGAATTTTACAAAGGCAATAGAATTGGGCCGTCCCAGAGGGCAGTCAAGCGTGTATAACGAACGCAGTTTTTCATATTACCGAATGGGTAGGCTTACAGAAGCCCTTGCGGATATCAGCACAGCGATACTTCTTGATCCATCGAGTCATGATTTTTTTGATAACAGAGGTACTATTTATGTTGGTTTAAATGATTATTTAATGGCGCTTAATGACTGGAAGATGTCGATAAAGCTGAACCCGAATAATGTATTGACCTATTCAAACTGCGGTGACTTAACCAGAGAAATGGGTCTGTACGAAGAATCGCTGTATTACTATAACAGGGCGATATTAGTGGACCATAATTACTTTGATGCCTATAATGGTCGAGGAATCCTGTACGGAATCTGGGGGGATCATCTTGAAGCACTTCGGGACTTTAACAGGGCAATACAAATAGAGCCAAATAATCCTAAAGGCTACAACGGACGCGGATGGGTGTATTATGCTATGGGGATATATGATATAGCAATAGATGATTTTAATAAAAGCGTTGTATTAGATTCTGGTGATAAAAATGTATACATAAACAGGGGACATTGTTATGTCAAATTAGCGGAATTAACAGACGACATAAACAAAAAAAGCGATTACTTGGAAAAGGCGGAGAATGATTATGAGCGGGGACAGTACAGTGAATAAAAATATAGATGCTATCAAAAAGAAAGCCGATATATGCGTTGAAGTCTTGTTCCTTCTTCTTTTTGCCGCTTGCGGAACAATAACTGCCCCGAAAAAACAAGCGTTAGAATATTATAATATGGGTGAGCATTATTATTTGAACAACAACTACGAACAGGCTTTGGTCAGCTATAGCGAAGCGATACGATTAGACAAAAAATATATGAACGCATATGCCAACCGAGGCGCTATCTATGCTTTATTAAACGAATATGAAAAAGCAAAAGACGACTATACCGTAGCACTGGAAATAACAAGGACTCCGGAAATATACTTTCACCGAAGCGATGCTTATTACAATCTGGGTAAATTTACAAGGGCACTTTCCGATATCAACGCAGCGATAGCACTTGACCCATCAAAATATGTATATTTTGAAAGGAGAGGTGTATACTATTATTGTTTAAAAGATTATCCCAAGGCACTTGAGGATTATAAAATAGCTCTTAGGATGAATCCTGATAACGCAATGTTGTATAACAACTGTGGCAAATTATCCCTGGATTTGGGGCAATATGAAGAAGCGCTCTATTATTACAACCAGTCCATATTATTGAATCCAAATTACTTTGATGCGTTTTTAGGTCGTGGGTTGGCATATGGAAACCAAAAGAAACATAGGGTAGCGATCAATGACTTTAGCAGGGCGATAGAAATAGAACCGGATAATCCTAACGGCTATAGTGGGCGGGGGTGGTCGTTTTTAAACTTGGATATGTACATTGAAAGTGCAGTTAATTATACGGCAGCCATTACTTTGGCGCCGGATAACTTTGAGTATTATTTTCGGCGCGGACTAGCATATAATCTTTTGGATAAGCATGAAGAGGCCGTTCTTGATATGAATAAGGTGTTGGAATTAGACCCGGAAAATAATTATGCATATGGAGCATATGCACTCAGAGGAGGTATTTATTTAAAATGGTGGGAACTAACCGATGAAGAAGACAAAAAAAAAGAATATTGGGAAAAAGCGAAGGCTGATTACGAGAAAATGAAATCCCTTGAGCCGGGGTTTTAGATGTAAAATGTGCGTCTTAATGTAGGATGAGGTTAATAGTATGGGTAAAATACTCCTGATTTCTTTATATTCCTTGTTAAAATATTCAAAAAGGATATACCTAATATTTACATTCATAATAATTACCATGTATATATTGTGCATATATGTAGTTTCTGTATTTTTGGATGCTATTCTTATTTTAACTTTAATTTGGTTCTATATAACAGGAATATTTCTATTGAAAAAATCTATTGAACTTTTTAAGCAAAGAGAAATAAGATTGGGTATACTGTCATTACTTACAGGGTTGTTAATGTTGATTTTTGGTTATTTTATTGTTGCTGTTATTAACCTTTATTTAGTTTATATGCTATAGTATGGACAGGAAGGAATATATGCCGCAAAAGATTGTCGGGAATCTGGGTAACCGTCATAGATCAAGATACCAGATTATATACTTTACAGTGTACTGGCGGAAATTAACCGGGGGGTTGGCGGAATAAACTTCTTGACAGGTTATACAAACTAAAGTACATTGTACTCTGAGGGCATTCCATGCTGAAAGAAGATGTAATAATAGCGAGAAAAGTAAATATTGGAATGAATGATATAATTAACGCTATAAGTGAAAGCAGGAAAAGGCTATAAAATGGAGAACCCATGAACACCCGTTTCCCCCTAATCCCATTCCTCCCCCTCACGTTACTGGCGCTCTTACTCATTACCACTTGTTCCGGGACAGAAAACAAAAGCGATACCGTAACAGGCTTGCACCCCATAGACATACAGTCGGGAAAATTTTTCTGGTTGCTCCAGCCCTGGAAGGAAGGGAAACTGGCAACCATAGACGGACGCGCTCGTTTTGCGGAAATATCGTTTGTTGGCGCAAACAGGATGCGGATAAAGCCGCTGTGCAATTTTCCCCGGATGCAGTTGGACAGGGAGCTGATAACCTGGCCGGAAGCGGGCCTTATCGCCAGCACCAGCGGCAAGATGCACCATCTGGCGGCAATAGACGACAACAAAACCAAAAGCCATGCGCCGCTTCTGTCTTGGGTGCATTTTGGGGGGGAGCCGGTTTTGCTTGATTCACGGGAAGGTCTGGTCGGGCATACCTACTTTTTGGATAGAAACCGTAATGATGTAGAAACAAGCCTTTTTATGTATAACTACAAGGAAGATAGAATGGTTTATAAAAGTCCTGAAGGATTTGCGATAGGTATGTTAAGGGCTATGGATAATCAATGTGCGCTAAGCTGGCATCGTACTCTTAGTGGAAATAAAAAAATTACTCTGCGTAAATTCTACAACTGGCGAACCCACACGATTGTTGAAAATGATCTTACCGATGTGCTGAATCGGCACCATGTTGACCTGACTATTGGACCTTGCCGGAACATACACCCAGCAAGGAGATATTTATTTGGATATAGTGTTGTTGATTCTCGGAAGCTTAAGATAACATGGGATGAAGAATATTCCGATATCAAGGTAATTCCGCTTTCGTATTTGGAGCCGGAAGGGAAAAGTTTTGACGATTTAATTCTTTCCGCCAACGGCTCATGGGCAACAACGTTTGTACATGGGTATAGGGGATTAAGAAACGAATGGCTCTGCAAGCGGGCGTTCTTTCATCTGGACGGACGGTATCCCAACGGGATAAGCATACCAATAATAACGGAAGACTATGAGGGGGGCCAATGGGACTACAGTGCGTTTGTGGAACACCCGGTACATGGGATGTGCTTTGCCCAGGAATGGTACAAGGAAGGGCAATTATACCTGCGCTTATACAAAATGAGCGAAGTCCTTGCGGAAATAAACCGGCAGTTGGCGGAATAAAATTACGGCAGATTCTCGTCAGGCAATTCTTTCCAGAGGAACAATTTTTTTAAGCTCGGTGTTTATTTTGCTCTTAATGAGGGTAGTTTCTATATGCTGCTGTAAGCGTAAAAAATAACCTTCCGAAAGACCGAAAAGCCGGGTCAAGCGCAAATCGGTATCGGCGGTGATGCCCCTACGGCCATTTACAATATCCGTGATGCGGCTGGGAGCCACGCCGATGGCTTTGGCAAGGCCATTTTGGGACAACTGGTATGGTTCCATGAATTCCTCAAAGAGGATTTTCCCGACATGATCAAGTTTTATATATTTATCCGGCATATTCTGTATTCTATACTACGGAATACATATTGTCAAGGCCTGTTTTTCAATGATAATCTACAATTTCAACCCCATCTGCAATTCCATCTATCCAATTAAAGCAGATTCGATATCTCTCATTTATTCGTATGGAATATTGTCCGGTACGGTCGCCTTTCAATTGTTCCAGATGGTTTGAAGGAGGCGACCTTAAATCGTCCAGAGTACTAGACGCATGGAGAGCGGCGAGTTTGTTAAAAGAGCGAGTCAAAATACTTGCCGGAAACTTTCGTGAAATAAGCCCATGGAAAATCTTTTCCGTTTCTTTGCACTTGAACGATTGAATCATGGTGTTTACTTCTGAGAATATACCTTATATTGATTTTATACAATGAGAGGAAGCTGTCCAGACTGAAATTATGCGGTATAATACATTCAGGAGGTCAACCCATGCCCCGCCCCAAAACACTTCTTATACTTTTATGCGCCGTTTTACTTTTTTCCTGCGGAAGCATATGGGAACAAAAACCCACGGAAAAAGGAACCATCGGTTACATTGACATACCGTCGCCGGGTTTTTTCTGGCTGGTCTACCCCTGGAAAGAAGGGAAACTTGCGACCATAGACGGGAAAGGCCGTTTTGCGGAAATTTCTTTTGTGGGCAAGTGGCATATGCGGATAAAACCGCTGGTTAATTTCCCCGGGGAACGCATTGACCGGTTACTGCGGGTTGCGACTGAGTCAAATATATTTGTTACCAAAAGCGGGGAGGAATTCTTTGTCGCGGACGTCGCCGCAAAGAAAACGAAATCGCTGGTGCCGTGGTGGGGCTGGCGTTTTAAAGTAGGTGTACCGGTATTTTTGGACTCGGAAAACGGCATCATCAATTTTAATTATTATGCCTCAGACGATTACAAAAGCGAGCCAGGTTCCCAGCCATACTACAATGTTATCTATGACGCAAAAAACGACCAGGTACTTTACGAAAGCCCCAAAGAGGTAGGAGAAAATTTTGGTTTAGACGCGCCCATCACACCGGAATGGGCTATGGCTGAAATACCAAACGATGATGGCATACCGGGAACGAAGACTATTCTGTATAACTGGAAGACGCATGAAACAGCCGAAAATGAATTGACCAAAAAACTGATCATTCCCGGCCTGAGTTCAATTTGGGATCCGGGTCAAAATCATAACTTGGAAGGGCGCTACCTGTTTGCGGACATACCCCCAATACCCGGAGAGATGTTCGATAAAAAGGTAAAGGTAACCTGGGATGAAAACTATGAGAACGTAACGGTTATCCCCCTTGATTATATGATGCCTCCTGAAGCGAAGTGGTGGTATGATTTCTACCTTTCCGCCGACGGCAAATGGGCGACCAATCTTTTCGGAGGCTATAGGGGGTTATATGGAGAATCTTTAGCCAGAAGGGTGTTTTTCCACTTGGACGCCCGCTACCCCAACGGTATGAGTATGCCGATATTTGTCGATGGCTACCACAATGATCCTTTAAACTATGGATCATTTGTAGAGCATCCCGCACACGGTTTATGCTATGCCGAAGAAGTGTATAATCAGTACCTGCGTTTATACAAAATGGACGAAGTCCTTGCGGAAATCAACCGGCAGGCGGCGGATATGGCGGCTCAATGAATTACCTTTTAGTAGTTATTGGCGGCGGAATGGGCGCATTATTGCGGTATATATCAACTCAAGGTATCAACAGTATTTTTAACGGCAAATTTACCTTGGGGACATTTTTGGTAAATGGTGCGGGGTCTCTGTTAATCGGATTTTTAATACCTTTATTTGACCTGCTCTCGATAGATAATAAATGGAAGTTATTACTGGTCACGGGTTTTTTGGGCGGGTATACAACCTACTCGGCATATTCATACGAGACTATCCATTATTTCATAAACGGAAACATAAAATACGCGATTCTTAATATCGTCATTCATAATATAGTGTGTTTACTGTTAGTATTGCTGGGAATATGGTTAAGTAAATTGATATTTGCAAAATAATTATACGGGCCAGAGGCCGGCTCCCTGACGAAGCAGTTTAATGTCTTCGCCGGAAATGTCCAGAATGGTAGAAAAAATACGTTCACGTTCTGCGCCGTCGTCCAAAACCAGATCCATATCGTCAATGCCGTCAAGTTCCCAGCCCCCTTCAAAAAGGTCGTC
>JAIRUO010000010.1 GCA_031254385.1 Treponema sp.
GAGGCTGCCATGAGTTCTGCGGGACTCAGGCTGTCCTGTCCTCGGCGTATTTCTGTTAGCAAAAGGAAATCTTCCCAAATAATGCTCATTGTTAGCTGATCATTTTGGGGAGGGGCTTCCGCAAAACCTTCTTTTACCGGCTCCCAGCGGCGATTTCCATCGTTCCTGTCCAATGCGCGCATCATTATGGAAATATGCCAGCCGGAGTCTATTGAGACGGGAACTATTTTCGCATAAGGGGCTTCCATGCGCCATAACAGGCGGCCGTTTATGTCAAAATTAAGCAGCTCTAGCCTTATGCCGTACGCGGAATCCGGAAAAACCGAAAACGAAGCAAAACGCATAACCATACGCCCGGTTCCGAATGGCAAAGAATAAAGAGCACCGGCCGGACTATCACGTAATTCCATCTCATCAACAAAGAAGGATATATCAGCCAATCCCCGTTCGCATAAGGCAAGATAATAGCTTCCTTCCGGGTCATTGGGGGCCAGGGATAGAAGTTCCAAAAAAATATAATAAGCAGAAATATATTCACCTGAAACAAGGTCCCTGTACGCATCTCTTTTTAAATTGTAAATCCTGTACGCTTCAGACTCCCTTGTATTGGGCTGTAGCGAAGAAACAGCGTTCCATGCCTGGCTGGCAATACGGCTGGCTGCGGCAGCCTCTATGCTGCCGAGACCGGCTAGATCCCCTCCCAGAGTAGCCAGCCAATGGGCATCGTAATACCTTTCTTCGTTCAGGGCAATTTCTGCAAGGGCAAGAGCGTCCGATACGGTAAGCTCCACAGATGCGATAGAACCCTGCTGAGCCGCAGATAGACGGCTTGACTGAACCGGCCTTAAAGCCAGTTCCTGAAGCCTAAAGGACGTTTCTGTTGCCAGGCCAGACAGTTCAGGGCTTCTAGGCCAAATCCTTTCGCAAATAGCCAAAAACCCGGAGACTTCCTCCCAATCTCCCTCGTCCGCGCTAATATGGGCCTGTTCCAGGGACAGCCTGTAAAGCCTTGCCTGAGACTGTAAATTAGTCTTGCTATTGAGTACCAGCGGCAGGGCCAGCAGGAAAAGCACGACGTAAACCACGGAAGCTGCAATAGAGCATAATACAGATGGGCTTAATTTTTTAAAAAAATTGGGCGAAAAACGGGTTAATTTTTCTGGCGGATAATAGGTAAAGCCAAAAGGAAAAACCAGAGCGGATAAGGCCAAGCAGGGAAACAGGATGATTATGTCTTCTGCTGCCCTTAAAAACCGCCAAACCGTGGAGAATTTTTCTAAAGGAGCTGGTTCTCCGGGAAAAACCAGCCTAAATATCAGTATTAAAAGAGAAGAAATAAAAACATAAAAAATGAACAGTCCAGAAATAGAAAAGATTTTGTCTCGGTTTAATTTAGCCATCTTCCCTCCTTTTACGCCGAGCCAAAAAAGCCAAGAGAGTATAAAGGAGGATTAAGGTTCCCAATATTATGAACACCATGGGCTGTAAATAGGACTTATTTACTCTATCGCTAAAGAAAGAACTGATAAAATATTCAATTTCCGGCACTATCAAGAAAACTTCCAAACTTAAGACAGCACGGAAAACTATAGCGCCAAAAAATAGATTAGCTAAAGGCCAGGAACTTATTCCAAAAAGAAAACGGAGGCTGACCAAGAGGAGAATCAGGGATAAACCGTACAAAAAGAAAGACTCAAGCCCTTCATTATAACGGGCATTCAATTCCCTGGCGGTCAGGTCCAGGTCAATTATTATACTTTGAAGAAACCAGGGGCTTCTGTCTCCCAGGGGAAGGCCATAAACAACGGCATCTCTGCCTATAGGCGCTTCCTGATATAACAGGGGACGTTCAGGAAAAGAAATAACCCTGGGAAACCCAGAACTGCTTCCGGCTGACTCCGCATCCTCTTTTAGCACAATTATATCCATATCCTGCCTAGAGAGGATTAGTCCGGATCTCATCTCTACATTGGCAGGGCTAAGCGGAGTGCCACTAAGCAGAGGAAGCTCCAGGGCCTCTACCCTTTCAATTCCCATGAAAAACCCCAGGCAAAAGGCGCCGGAAAGGACAAATAGAACCAAAATGCTCAAAACTGCCGGAATTTTATGCCTGACTGAATAACTTAAAGAGAATAGCACAGATAGAAAAAGGGTTTCAGGAAGTGCCTGGCGTATTATTGATGTTATAAACGATTTTTCGGGAGCCGCTGGAACAGCCTGAACTGATTCGAACCAATAAACAAAAAACCTAAAAAGAACAGATAATATAAGCATTATTACAAAAGAAAAAGAGACAAAAATAAAAAAACGGGCAAACTTTTTCATTAACTGTCCTGAACTAAGCCTAACACAGGAAGCAAAGCCCACGCAAGGCAAAAAACTCAAACTGACAAAATCTCTATTCCTATTAGGTACGAACCAGTTTATCAACAACTTATCCACATCAAATTGTATATTAAATTTATATTCTGAGTGAAAAACAATACGCAGAAGACAAATATAAAACAGCTAATTCTAATAAACAAATGATGTAATTCTATATATAATAAGGAATTACTTGTTTTAATTTTTTCTCTTTAAGTGAGCTTTTTTATACACTGTATAAAAACCAATACACCCCCTGGTTCTTCCGAGGATTATGAACAAGTTATTCACAATTACTGCACACCGAAAAGTATTAACTTTTCTCAGGCAGCGCCTTCATTTTTTCCTTTAGCTCCAAGAGCATTAAATCCGCCGAAGAATCGGACTTTTCAAGCTCCGCAAAGCGCTTATCCAGGCTGGTATTGGCGCTAAAGTCTTCCAGTTCTTTGGCAGCATCCGCCTGGGCCTCCATTTGATCTACTTTGGCGGCCATACGGTCAAATGCGTCAAACGCGCTACGGTTCCCCGCGACGCTAGAAATGGTATTTTGTATCTTTTGCTGGGCTTCGGCCCTTTTTGCCCGCGCAACCAGAAGATTTTTCTTTCTTTGGGCTTCTTCGATCTTGTTTTGCAGTTCCCTAAGTGAATCTTTTAATGAATCCACCGAGGTTTTCTGAGCCTGCCACTGTTTCTGATATTCCGCCGCAGCCTTATCGTATTCCTGCTTGCGTAATAGTGCCTCTTTTGCCAGATCGTCTTTGCCCGCGTTTACCGCAAGCATGGCTTTCCGTTCCCATTCCTGGGCCTGCGCTGCCTGGTTTGCAGCTTCCCGCTCCAGCTTTTTTTCGTCCGCAATGGCCATGGCCACTGCCTTTTTGGATTCGATAAGCTGCTCGCTCATGTCAATAAGAAGCTGATTGAGCATTTTTTCCGGCTTTTCGGCCTTACTTATCATATCATTTACGTTTGAAGAAACCAGAGTTTTTAATCTTGAAAATATTCCCATTATAAGGACCTCTCCTTATTCATCATTGATGATTTATGCACGGTAAGTTGAAAGAATAGGGTAATGCTGCGCCAGAGCCAGACCAATAGCATCCAAAACAGCCCGAAATTCGGAATAACTCAGGGTATCATACTCATGAGTATTAACCAATACGACCTTTTCTTTATCAAGACCATACGCGCCGTGAACCAGATCACCGGCGTTCAATTCCAAAAGCTTGGTAAAGAACTCAAGGCGTTTTTCTTTGGGGGCATCCATAACCTGAACCCTAACAATAACAAAGGGTTCGGCATATATAACAGCCACCCCATCGAGCCCATGCTCCGGATCTTCCAGAAGCCAGAAATTAGGTTCAACTTCCCGGTACGTGTACATAAG
>JAIRUO010000014.1 GCA_031254385.1 Treponema sp.
TATTATGTATCAGTAGGTAACTGCCGGAGTGGGGAGCGGGACAGAAAAAACATACTGGAGTTCCCTGGCTGAACAGACCAGCCAGAAAACGCAGCCCGTAGGGCTGACAGTAAAAGGCAGAAAAGGCCAGACCACTTAATTTGCAAAAAATAATGTTTTACATAACGGCTTCCTGAAATTAAGTGGTCGGGAGGCTGTTCAGCCAGACTCTACAGGGTTTTTTATGGCACGCTCCCCGCTCCGGCAGTTATATACGGACACAAGTAAACGCTTTTGCCTCGGCATTATTCCAATATCGTTATTTCTACCCTTCTGTTCATGGCTCTTCCTTCGTTGGTGGAATTATCGCCTATTGGCCTGGTGCCGCCCCAGCCTTTGTAAATAAAGCGATCCGCGCTAATGCCGCGTCTTACCATTTCCTCAACCATGCGTTCAGCGCGTCTAATGGAGAGCTCCATCTCGCCATCGCTAAGTCCGACTGCGGCTGTATGCCCTTCCACAAGGAAAGTCCGATTTGGAATTTGTTTTAGCGCTTCGGCAATAAGATCAAGACGCGGTCTTTCTTCAGGAAGAAATTCGGCGGTGTCCGGGACAAAACGAATATCCCTGATGGTAAGGCGTATGCCTTCGGGAACAGGTATAATGCCTATGGATGAATCCTGGATTCCTATCTCGATGGGTGTAACTGCCGCCTGATCAAGTATTATGACATCGGGATCGGGAAGGTCTTCAATTTTTAATATATTTCCCAGGGATGTAATTACTTCCCTCCGGTCCATAAGAACGATTCCCTCGCCAAAGGTCAGGGTAAATCCCCTGAACTGTACGGTAGAGCGATTGATCATTGTGTAGGTTTCATCCAATTCATCACGCATAAAAACGAGGAGCCCGTCTTCTGCGCGGATCATAATGTCTACCCGATGTGTTCCCTGAATTTGGACTATATTATTCGCGCCTGGCGCAGGGTTTTGATACCGGCTTGCGTAAACAGCGAAAATGCGGTGTACCAGTTCATCTCTGTAATACTCAAGCCCTCGGTACTCATATTCAGCTAGAAAAGAAATGACCGCAGGCTGCCCTGAGTTAAAAGGATCAACGGCCCTGCTTCCTGGGGCCCGCCATTTGAACCCGGGAACTACTCCCTGGGCCGGAAAGGTAGGAAACCCGCGCAGCATGGGAAATCCCCTGTCGTCCTCTATTTCAATGGTTCCATCTGTGTACAGTTCAAAACTTACCGGGATTATAGCGTCCACAGGCTGGGCGCTCTGCCTCATGTCCCGCAGCGTACTTTGAAGAACAAAGAAATTTCCCTGATACAAGAGATTGCCGTTTGCTATGTCAGCCGGTTTGGGGATGATCGATGCCCTTACTTCATTGCGCACCAAACCTGTATATCTTCCGTTATCGTATCTCCGCCAGTCGGATCGCTCCGTGATTGAGTAGGCCCCTGTTTCGGATAAGGCCAGGACTGTCGGCTCGTTATTATTCTGAGCCTGACTCTCCGCGCAGATTGCAAACAGTATGATAAAGAGTAATGTTTTAGCTAATGTTCGGTACATACAGTAATAATCGGATATTTCAGCCTGTTTTTTTACGCCTGGAAAAAAAGAACGGCTATTGAAACTAAGGCAATGGTCAGCCAGCATAAAGCGCCCAGCGCAATGGGTTTGATACCATTAGAAAAGAGGGTTTTGAGGTTTGTGTTAAGCCCAATGGCAGCCATTGCCATTATGATGATAAATTTCCCTGTTTGAAAGAGAAGCGAAGAAACTTGAGCCGGAAGGGTGAGAAAAGTATTTGCTATAGCAGCGGCCATGAAAAACAGCACGAACCAGGGGAATACTTTTATAAAGCTAAAAGTTGCGCCTTCTGTGTCTTTTAGTTTTCTTGCCGTATAAATTGCCAGTGCCAGGGTAATGGGAACTATCATCAAAGTGCGGGTAAGCTTTACGATAGTCGCAACATTGAGGGCAGTGTCATTTTTCGCCACATTGCTCCAAGCTGTTCCGGCAGCCACCACCGATGAGGTGTCATTGATGGCGGTTCCAGCCCATGTCCCGAAAGCAACATCATCCATTCCCAGGAGGCGGCCCAGTGCCGGAAAAACAAAAACCGCGATAATGTTAAAAAGAAAAATCGTAGAAATAGCCCTGGTTACGTCTTCGTCTTCCGCTCTGATAACCGGCGCAACTGCGGCAATGGCTGAACCGCCGCAAATGGAAGTACCCACCCCTATGAGCGTTGTGGTGTTACCCGAAACTTTGAGCAATTTACCGGCTAAAAATGCCATGATAAAAACCGCAGTGAATGTGAATGCCATAACAAGAAGCGACATTCCGCCTACGTTAATTATGTTGAAGAAATTCATCTCAAAGCCCAGAAGTATTATTGAATATTGTAGCAGTTTTTTTGATGTGTATTTTACCCCTTCGTTAAAAGAAAAACCCTTGCCAAATTGAAGCTTCATGAGTTTTGGGAAAATTAACGATATAAGAATACCAGCCAGAATGGCTGTAATAGGTCCGCCTATAAGGGGAAAACTTTTCCCGATAAACCAAGAAGGCACAGCAATTGCGAAGCAGAGGAAGATGCCAAAAAATTTGCCCATGATTTGATTATATTGTTTAGAAGGCTTTTATTATAGCCTCAGATAGGGACTTTTTTAACCTCAGTCATAAAATAAACATATTCCGTATACCTTTTCTGCCCCAGCCTGTTTTAACGCTGTGGCGCATGCGTCTATTGTGGAGCCTGTGGTAATCACATCATCAAAAAGGATACAGTTTGGGGGGACCTTTCCTTTAGCAAAGATACGGCCTTTGAGGTTTGTCTTACGGTCCTCTCTATCGAGTTTTTTCTGGCTTTCTGTTTTTTTCTTTTTAAGACAGCGGACTATCTTTGGGGCATCCTTTCTTTGCCTTAAGAGTTTTGAAAGGCAAGCAATTTGATCCCAGCCTGTCTTGCGTATTTTTCCTGGCCTGGGCGGAACCGGTACGAGCACAGCGTCTTTTACTTTATCCGGGGGAAAGAGTTTTAGAGCTTCAACGACTTTTTCTGCAAGAAAATGGCCGGTTCCCAAAGATTTTTTGAATTTAAAAGATTCAAGTAATTTTTGGTATTTGCCCAAATACGGATAAAGCGAAATAATCATGTCGCAAGACTGTAGCACAGTTTCCGCGCTGTTCCTGCACGGCAAACAGCGGCCAATTTCAGAGATCAGCGGACGACCGCATAAATCGCAGCGCTCGTCATCATCAAAATCCAGGTCCTGCCGACATTCATCACAAAGCCCGTACCATGATTCAGCCTGCGTTACAAGCATAGTTCCGCAGATTCCGCATCCACGAGGGAACAGATATTCACGCAAAAAGTACAATAAATACAGCAATTTGTTCACAGCACTATTACGGCTTTAATATGCATGGTGCTTGTAAAGATAAGCACATCATTTTATTATAAAATCAATCCTATGAGCAAAGTTATTTACAACGGTCGGATTTATCTCAAGAGAGGAAGTTTCTGCGAGGCCCTTATTATCGAAGATGGGCGAATTGTCAAAACCGGCTCGTCCGCGCTGCTTGAAGAAGCGCCCCTGGGGGCCGAGAAGATCGATGCCGAAGGCGCACTGGTGCTGCCGGCTTTTTATGACAGCCATCTTCACCTAATGTGGATTGGGAGAAGGGCCGGAGGCATTGAAGGAGCAGGGGCCAAATCCATTGAAGAAGTGATAAGCCGAGGAAGGGATCATATTAGTCGGCTAAGACCGCCGTCAGGAACCTATATTCAGGGCGCAGGCATCAATCCCGATCTCTTTAGCTCAGGCGAAAAACGAGATTTAACGAGAGAAGACCTTGATAAAATTTCTACTGAATATCCTGTGATCCTAAGCCGCCATTGCGGGCATACTATATACTGCAATTCCCTGGCTCTGCGTATGGCAGGCTTGAGTGAGTCTGCGCCGGAAGTAAAGGACGGAACTATCGAAAAAGACGAAAACGGCCGTCCCACAGGGATATTCAGGGAAGGCGGCGCTAATGCCCTGGTTCGCAAGCCCATGCCCTCCCCTTCCCTTGCAGACATGAAGGGTTTTTTGGAACTAGGCATGAAAAAGGCCCACTCCTTGGGAATCTGTGCGTGTGGAAGTTATGATACAGGCGGGCCTGATTTTGGCAAGGTCATTGGAGTTTATACTGATATTTACGAAGAATCAAAGAAAAGAGGAATGCCAGTGCTCCGCATTACCATGCAGTGCGGTATTTCCGGCAATGAAGAAAACCTAGACGCCTTTCTAAAACGTGCGCCACACCAGTGCGTGGTTCCGCTCTGGCAAGATCCACGCTGGGGAATTTTTCTTAGCATGGGGCCTCTAAAGCTCTTCGCGGACGGTACTCTGGGAGGACAGACCGCCTGGATGCGGCAGCCCTATCTGGATAAGCCGGAAACCAGGGGATTCCCTGTTATGGATGAGCACAACTTTAACCGCTTTATCCAAAAAGCGGCAGCTGGAGGCAAGCAGATCGTAGTCCATGCAATTGGCGATGCGGGAATAGACGCAACAATTTCCGCGTTTGAAAAAATCACCGCTCCGGGAAATAATCCCCTGCGCCACGGAATCATACATTGTCAGGTTACATCGCCTGACCTACTGGAACGCATGGCCAAAAATAAAATCCTCGGCCTGGTTCAGCCCATCTTCCTTGCAGACGATATGCACATTATAGAAAGTAGAGTGGGACCTGCGCTGGCCTCCACATCCTACGCCTGGGGCTCCATACAAAAATTAGGCATTCCCGTAAGCTACGGCACTGATGCGCCTGTAAGTTCTTTAGACCCTCTCCTGGGCATAGAATGGGCCGTACTGCGCCGTGACAGCGAGAACCCAGCTTCCAAGGCTTTCTATCCAAATGAAAGTGTGGATGTCTATAGTGCCGTTGATGCCTATACCACAGCCTCCGCCTTTTCAAGCTTTAACGAAAATTGCCTTGGCCGCATTGCCCCGGGTTTCTTGGCAGACCTAGTCTTCATCAATAGAGACATTTTCTCCATACCCCCGGAAGAGATTCATAAAGCCAAGGTAACGCGAACCCTCTGCGCCGGAGAAACCGTTTACACAGCATAATTTTTCCCTTATTTTCACACAAAGGCACGGAGGCGCAAAGGCACGAAGGGAAGTCGGGGATTCAGGGATAGGGGAAGGCTCTTTGTTTTTTTCCTGAGAAAATACTTTGACTTGTATGATAATTTGTAACCGTTCACGGGTTTTGAAAATTTCTGAGTTTTTAGACTAAAATTTGCCTATTTTACCCATTTGCGTCAGCGAGTTTTAATGTAAAATGGATCATTTTAGTGCTTTGGAAGTGGTAGAACCGTATTTTTATTAGCCCGTGAACGGTTACGATAATTTATATATAAACTCTACTTAGTAATCCTAAATCCCAATTCCTATATCCTTCTTCTCTTTGTGCCTTCGTACCTTAGTGCCTTTGTGTGAACTCTTCTCTTCGTGCCTTCTCCCCCTCCGTGCCTTCCTAATCAAAGAGCCCCGGCGTATCTAACCGCTTTTTCTTGATTGACTTTCCCTTCAACGTTTCGTCTTTCCATTGGGAGAGAAGATTTAAAGCCTCTAAAGGGGATAGGGCGTTTATATCAAGCTTTGATATTTTCTGCACAAATACAGTATCGTTAGCTTCTGTTTTTCTTTCTGGCCTTTCGGTTTTTAAAGCGGATATTGAGCTTGAATGATTGGGGATTTTTTTGTCAAGCTCGTCCATGATCTGCCCTGCCCTTTCCAGAACGGTTTTAGGAAGGCCAGCGAGACTGGCCACATGGAGGCCGTAGGACTCGGCTGCAGGGCCTTCTTTCAGCTTTCGCAGGAATACGATTTCCCCGCCGTTATCTTCGATTTCCATTGAGCGGTTGGCCATACAGGGATGGGAAATCATTGACAGTTCATGGTAGTGAGTCGCAAAAAGGGTTCTGCACTTAATGCGATTCAGGATTTCTTCGCAGACTGCCCAGGCAATGGAAAGGCCGTCCTTGGTGCCTGTTCCCCTGCCAACTTCATCCATTATCACAAGGCTTCTTTCTGTGGCGCTGCGGAGTATGTACGCGGTCTCTATCATCTCTACCAAAAACGTGGATTCGCCGCGGGCAAGGTTGTCGGATGCGCCTACCCGGCAGTAAATGCGGTCAGCCATGCCTACCAGTGCTTTGCTGGCTGGAACAAAACTACCGGCCTGCGCCATGATCATTATCAGGGCTGCCTGCCGCAGATAGGTAGATTTTCCGGCCATATTCGGGCCAGTAATAAGGGCAAAAGACAGGCCGGGTTCTTCTACAAGGATAACATCATTGGGAATAAATTCGCCATGCGGAAGATTGGCCTCCACAACGGGATGTCGGCCCTCCGCAATAAAAAGGCGGTTTTCATTATCCACTACTGGCCGGTTCCAGGCATGAATTGTAGCGGCCCGTGCAAGGGACTGAGCCGCATCCAGTTCCGCGATACGGCGGGAAGCTGCAATTATTTTTAGCAGCAAGGCCTTGGCCTTGCTACGAATTTCCAGAAAAAGGTTTTTTTCAAGCTCTACGATTCTTTCGGACGCGCCATTAATGTTTGATTCCAGCTCGGCAAGGCGGTCTGTCGTATAACGTTCTCCGGCGACTATACCCTGGCGGCGTATAAAATACGATGGAACTTTTGCCAGATGGTTTTTTGTAACTTCAAAATAATAGCCTATCATCCTGTTATAGCGGATCTTAAGGCTGGGAATGCCGGTCTTTAGTTTTTCTTCCTCAAGATAAGCTTCCAAAAGGCCCCTGCCGTTATCCCTTAATTGGTGCAACTCATCAAGATTTGGATCATAACCGCTCTTAATCAGGTTTCCTTCTGTAAGCAATATTGAAGGGTCTTCAGTCAGACTATTTTCCAGAATTTCGTGCAGTCCCTTTAACTGCAGAAGATCATCATTGCCGGTTTCGCTGTCAAAGAGCGCTGCGTCCTGGGACTCAAATTTAATTTTTAGCTCTTTACATTCCTCTTCAATACGAAAAAAATATTCCAGGGCGTTCTTTACACCTACCATGTCTTTTCCATGGGCCCTGTCCATGGCGATTCTGGAACTCAGCCGCTCAAGGTCAGGAGTTTTTCCAAGGTATTCACGTATACGGCTTAGAGCTTCCTGTTTGTGATACAAAGCATCTACAGCGTCAAGCCTTGAACGGATCAATTCGCAGTTCCTTAAAGGGTGTAGAATTCTAAATTTCAAAAGCCGTCTGCCCATAGCTGTCCGGCATTCGTCCATTACTTCAAAAAGGGTAAAACTGCTGTCTCCATTTCTTAGGTTTCTGATTAGCTCCAGGTTCTTCTGGGTGGCTTCGTCAACTCCGACAAAGTGCGAGTCTTTATAAACAGAGACAGATCGGATATGGGGAATAAGGCTCCTAGCCGTATCATCCAGATAATCAAGAAGTGCGCCCGCAGCTATTATTTCCGGCGCGTCTTCTTCAAGGCCAAAACCTTTAAGGCTGGTTGTGTTGAATTGTTTTTTAAGGCGCTGGGACGAACGATCAATGTCAAAGAGCCAGTCTGCCCAGCGGTTTACAACTAGGCTTGAGCGTTCCTGTACAGCGGCGGCAAGATAGGGGAAATCCTCCAATAGAGATTCTTGGACTATTATTTCTTTTATCTGGAGCCGTTCAAGTTCTTGACTAAGCTGTTCCTGGGCTCCGGTTTTTGCGAAGGAGGTGGCAAAAAAATCACCTGCGGAAAGATCGATGTACGCGAAGGAAAAAGCGTTGCCATAAGACGCAAAACAGCCAAGGTAGTTTGAGCTCCCCTTATCCAGGTAGTCCTCTTCTACTGTGGTACCTGGGGTAATAACTTCAACCACCTTGCGTTCCATGGGGCCGGGTCGGCGATTAGTCTGTTCTGCAATTTGTTCGCAGATGGCGATTTTTTTTCCCAGCTTCAAAAGCCGGGCTATATAGGTACGCGCCGCATGATAAGGAATCCCGCACATGGGCTGTCCGCTGCGGCTGGTTAAAGTAAGGTTCAGGAGCGAAGACACCTCAATTGCGTCATCTGCAAACATTTCGTAAAAATCACCCAGACGGAAAAAAAGAACTTCTCCCTGATGTGTGTTCTTAATTCTGCGGTACTGATCCAGCATGGGGCCAGAGTTTTGGTTTGCCGCACTACTGGCTATCATAACTAACGCCGGGCTTTCTCCATCAGGTTTTGTATCACCTTGTCGGTAATATCCACCGTAGGACTATACCAGAGTATTCCGGTATTTTCTTTTAGGTTAAGAACCATACTGTACCCTTCGCTTTCGGCGATAAAACGAATTTCATCATAAACCTGTTCAAGAAATGAATTGGATTGCGCAAGGTTGTTTCTTATGGTTTCCAGTTCTATAGTTTTAAGCTGATGGTACTCCCTTAGATATTCAGTTTTCTGGTTGATTTCCACTTCCAAACGCAGGGCTTGCTGCCTGTTTCCCTGAAATTCTGCCGTAATTAGATTGCTTCTAAGGGTCTGAATCTCCGCTGTCATGCGGTCAATGTCGCTTTGAACGCGAGCGGCTCTTTCCATATAGTCCCTTACAGCCCTGGATTCGCTAAAAAAGGTTATAAGCACCCTGGGCAGATCCACTACCGCAAAGCGGGTCAACTGCTGTGCGGAAACAGTAAGCCCCATTCCCGAACAAATTATCGCGAACAAAAAAATATATTTTTTCACTGAAAACCTCCGTTATCGTAAGTTACGTTTATTAAAAAATCGCAAAAGAAATGACAATATCAAACCCCGCTAATGGCCCTCTTTGCCATTCAACCCCCCTGCTGGATATCTTAAAAAGTTTGGCAATGCTGAGACGCAGGGGGAATTGGGGAATGGTAAACCGTATTCCGCCGCCAAAACTAAAGCGCATAAAAAAATCTCCGTTTATATCGCGGGTCGCAAAATTTGTAAAAAGGTCGCTAGGGTTTTTCTTGACCCCTGCCGCGTCAAAAAAGAAATCCCATGCAAGGATTCCAGGCGCAAGGGGAATACGCAATTCGACCCAGTTTTCCCAAAGGGCATATCCAGTGTTGTAATATTCATTGTACCAGCCGCGGCCAACGAACATTCCGTCCAAGGCAAGCTTCTTAGTTTCAGTGATTGAAAGGTTGCGCCCCGGCTGGGGGAATATAAAGGATAATCCCGTATGGATACCAAGCACCCCCTTAAAAGACCAATTGTCGCTTACCCGTAGATCCCAGAGCGTAGTAAACCATTCAAGCTTGGTATCAGTTCTAATATAATGTTCGTCTTCAAAACCTAAAACTCCATCATAACTGATGCGCTGGCTGGCGAAATACCCATTAGAAGGATCATAATTAATATCACGCTGATCTAAAGATACACTCGCCCAAATAGAAGTTGCGGGAGTCCATCTATTGTTTTCTCTCCGTAAAACTGGATCAAAAGGCCGATAAAGGCTCGCGTCATAAGCTTTGTAAAGCAGGCCTATCCCTAATCCGCCTCCAACGCTAAGGTTTCCAAGAAAGGTAGACCACCTGTAACCTGTGGAAGCCTCCAGAGAAATACTCCAATCATTATAGGGCATTTGAAATTCACTGGGAACTACCTTGCTGGCTTTATCATATTCCTCGCGCGAACCAAAACCGTCAGGATATGCGTAATCCTCGTTCCCGTTAAACCAGGGGGAAAGCCAGTTCATTGGAGCGTTACTCTTTGTGTGCTGTAGTGAAAGCATAACACTGCCCGAAAGCGGCACTTCTTTGAATAAGCGCCGCTGCGTGTAGTTTAGAGAGAGCATCTGGGTGTCAGGAGAAACGTTTATACTAGCGCCAACAACATTGCCGCTGCCCAGAAAATTGCTGTCGTTCCAGCTAACCTGAAGAGATACAGGGAAAGTATCCGGGTCTGCAGAGCCTGAGAAAGCCAAGCCTAGCTGCAAGTCCATGGTGGACTGTTCTTCAACCGTAAAAATCAGATCCACCAAATTATCCGCACTGCCTGGAACCGGCTCTGCAATTACGCTAGAGAAATACATAAGGTTCATTAAATTCCTGTAGCCGTCCATTAGCTTTGCTTTGGAAAAAATATCCCCGCTTTCCAATGGTATTTCCTGGAGTATTACCAGATCTTTGGTTTTTACGTTTCCCCTGATAATGATATTTTCAATATGAGCCCGGCCGCGTTCAATAATGATTATATGAAAAGAAAGAACGCCGGTTTCCGGATTCTGGATCACCTGTGGTTCAATATAGTTAAAAATATAACCGTTTTCATAATAAATATCTGTAACCCGAATTAAATCTGCCTGGATCCTTCTGACATTGGCAATTTCGCCGACTCTGGAATAAACAAGAGCGGAAAGCTGTTCGGTAGGGAATATCTGGTTGCCTTCAAAAGTAATGCCGCCAAAGGTGTAGAGCCGCCCTTCATAAATCCGGAAGGTAATAATCATGTTGTTATTGCCCCTGGCATCCCTCCTGATTTCACGGCTTTCGTCGATTACCATAGCATCAATATAACCGCGCTCGTGATAATACGCGGCCAGCGCCTCTCGATCGGCTATCAATAATGATTCCTGAAAAGCCCCATCGTTAAATGCGCCCTTTGTTTTTAGCGAAAGCTGTCTTTGAAGGGTCCTGGCAGAAAAAATACTGTTTCCTTCAAAACGGAATTCCTCAATTGTAATTTTTTCCCCTTCTTCTATGTGGAAAGTGACGATTAGAGTGGAGTTCGGCCCATTCTGTACTTCAGTCCGCACTTTTACATCAGGATAGCCTTTCTCCAGGTATTTATTGATAATGGCGATTTCGTCCATGCGGAGTTTTATCTGCGTAGCCACATCCTGTAACTTAAGAGAAATCACATCCTGAATATCCCGCGTACGCAGGCCGCTGTTGCCGGAAAAAACAATCCTGGATATTATTGGCCTTTCCGTAACCTGGAAGCGGATAATAACATCGTTGCCGTAGGAATCTGCCCGCATTGCAGTAGGATTAATAGTTTCAAAAAATTCAAGGGCATAGAGGCGGCCAAGGAGTTCATAATAGAGATCATCAGTAAAATTTCTGTTGATAAAAGGCCCTACTATTCCTTCCAGTTCCGATGCATCAACATGGTTCAGCCCCTCAAACACTATGTTCCGAATGGGCTTGCCCTGGTACCAGTCACCGCTTTCCTGGGCAAAAACTGAAGAGGCAGCGGCCAGGATCAGGAAAAAAACAAAGACTCTGCGCATCTATACTCCTTAGAGGGCGATAGGCGACGTTTTAATGTCGCTTATCGTGTTAGTATCTGCCGTTTTAATGGCAGATACTAATTTATATCAGAAATCCGTAATAATGAAAACCAGCATATAAAGGAAACTAGGCTAATAATATCAAAACGACCATCTCCATATAAGGGATATAGTAATATCATTAATGAACCAGGTTTCAGGATGAAGCAAGAGCATATTCATCCTGATATCAAACAGGGGGTTCCTCATTTCAAATCCTATTTCTGGCTCCAGGGTTAAACCGTTCCAGCTCTGTTTTGCTGGATCGTATTTAAGGGAAAGCAGGGCTTCCAGAAAAATATTCGGGCCCAGGTACTTACCTAGAAAAACAGTGGTATTGTCAAAATAGTTACCAAGTCCGGTATTGGCCTGAATGCCAGCGGCCTGGAAAATCACGTTTTGCAGCACCCTGGTACGCAGGGAGAACATATCCAGCCTAAGAAAATTCCTTATTTGCCTTTCAAAGGTACGCATTAAGGTAAACTGGGCAATGGCATCTGCTGTAAAAGTAAGAATCGCATTGGTATCTCTTGAAGTATCGGGAGTTCCCGTCTGGCCGGTCCCCAAAAGTGAGTAAATTTGTATCTGGGACATGGGGGGACTGGATTCAAACCTGGGCGAGAAGGACACCAAAGGGGCATTATCTATGATCATGGAGATGGTTACCGGCCCTTGATCGCCCTGGTCGCGTATTTCCGCCCTTGCGGAAATGCGAGGCTCAAAACGGGTCTCGTTTTCATTGAAAAAAAGCACACCCTGGCGCAAATAAAAATTCCTTTCCAGGTAAAAAATCTCCCCGCTCCTTAGATTTACATCCCCTGTAAGGGAAAAACGCCTGGTACCTGAATCGCTGTTAATGCGTATTCTTGATCCTTGGTCAGCCTGAGCATGTAGAATGGGAAAATCCGAACTTGGCCAGTAAAATTCCACCTGCCTGCCGCTTCTAACTATAATATCAACAATAGTTGGCCTGGATCCGCTCCGATCGTTATACCCAAAAGCGCCCATTTCTGAGGACTCAAGGGTAATTTCGGTATTGTGGGCAGTCAGATCGCCAGATACCGCGAAAAGCCTATTTTCCATGGCCAGGTTCAAATGCCCTGAAACCAGGCCTTTGGTTAGTACGCCGTTTATATCAAAAGCGACAGGAAGAGCAGCTTCGGTAGAGGAATCAATATCCATGCTAAAAATCAGAGGTACCCATCGCTCAAACTGAAACCAGGCCGTAACTATTCCCGATCCGTCCCCGACAGCAGCAAATACAGGGCCAAAGTTCATTTCATTTCCTTCCAGGGTAATGTCTACAGGTATAGGCCTTATTTCTTCGGGAAGGTAAAGCGGTACGCTTATTCTAAAGCTGGTAGCTCTGACAGCGCCGTAAAATTCTGGGTCTTGTAGGGGGCCTGTAATATGCAATGATCCGGCAGCGATTCCGCCGGGAAAGGCGATTATGTCCTGGGGAGGCGTAAATTGCCAGAGTGCGCCCATGTCCGCGTATAGATCAGGAACCCGTAGATCAATGGTAGTGGAATCAATAAACCCGGTAAAGGAACCGCGAATGGGAGACGGCGCGGATAGCGCTGCATAGAAATTCCCCCCTCCTCCGCTTTCTGGCACATAGCGGAGCCGTACCATGTTCCTGGGCCCGCCTTCAAGGGTTAAGGTTTGCCCGTTTTCATTTTTAACCGAAGAAAATACAAATTGAAAATGCTCTTCTGCCGTTATAGTATAGTATTGGGCCTGATCAAAAACCAGAGAACCGTAAAGCGAATCAGTAATTTTATTGAAATCAAACCAGGTTTCAAAAGGATTGAACTTTGCTTCTCCCTGCATGGAAAGATTTACCGGCCTGCCTCCGGCAGTACCCCAGATCTGTGCAGCGGTTTCTGCCCTGCCTTCGGATAGGTTTAGGCGCAAATGAGGTATCAGGGCTTCCAGTTCAGAGCCAAAAAACACACCTAAATCATGTAAAAGTAATTCTGTATTATCTAATGAAGCGCTGGCGGATATACGTAATATTTGATCCTGCCATTGATAAACCGCGGAGGACAAAGACAATTCAGCCTGATATGATTCCCAGGAATTAAAAGATGCCGAAAGACTTCCGGAAGCTGTTCCATTCGTGATATTCCGGCTAAAACGGGCAAGTTGTAAATTCTGTACAGAGAGCTCAAGACTTAAGGCATTATCCCCGTTGAAAAACGCATTGAGCCTAAGATACTCTTGTTCCCCGATCCCACTTAATCCCAGGTGAAGGTAATAATCCCTATAAAGAGCATCCCAGGTCATGGACAAGTTGCCGCTTAGAGATCCGTTTCCGTCATTATACAAAATGCGGGGAATCAGAACTCCGTCCTGATCTGCCCAGCCTGTCAACTCCAGGGAGGCGTCCGAAGAAGGAAGAGCAATACCTGTTATTTCAAAACGATCTATATCCGCTGACCAGAAAGAAGCGGAATCATATCTAAGCGAAACGAGAAAACTTAATTGGGCATACTGATCGCCTGACGGAAGAGGAATATGATCGCCCTGTATATAGCCGGAATACCCACGAGTTCCTGCGCCGCTAAAGAAGCCTTCCAATCCATAAGAACCGCTAAGGCTTACAGACTGATTGTCAAGAATCACCCCTCTTGCATAATATGCCAAATCGCGGTACGTAAGTTCCACAGAAAAGGAAATATCCTGGGGATTGCTAAAATCAACATAGCCTGATAATCCGGCACCCGCGTCAGCTAAAAAGATAGTGCCCTGATTCAGCTCGAAGCGACGGTCAGTACCCGAAAGGGAAAATTCTGCAAACTGCTCGTCTCCATAGACAAAAATAACGGCTGGCGCATTATACAGGGAGTGCTGATCATCAAGGGCAAAGAACAATTCTGTTGTAATGGCAATGTCTTCCATTGGGCCGCGGGCAATTTCCGGCAAAACAGGAACCTGCACTATGGGACTTAAAAAATCAACAATATCAAGCAGGGAAAAGGAATCTAGTTTGAGGCTTGCTTCCACGCGGCTGGATTCATAATTAAAGAAACCTTCCAAGGCCAAACCTGATGCATGCAAAGCTTCTGCGGAATCGGTACTGGAGCTGCCATCCGGCAACCTTAGGGCTGATAAAAGAAATGCCAGTCCTTCTTCTTCCTGAAAAATTACTGCATCCAAAGCGGAAAGCATGACGGGTCCGGAAACAATATTCTCCCCAAAAATACTAGTCTCCTGACCATCGCTTCTGATATATAAGGTTCCAAAAATGCCTCGATTGGGATCAGCTCCTTCTGCCAGTACCAGATTTGACACTGTTAGCGTACCTGTTGGCGCCAGGGGACTGAATACCAATGAGCCGGTATACCTTATGTTTCCTGAAGCTGAATCAAGGTATAAATTCCGAAAATCAATTTTTTTATCATCTCCATTAGCGCCAAGGGTAAAAAACACATTCAAGCCAAGGCTTGGGGGCAGGGCGCCATTCAAATCGAAGACGTAATTCAGGTCCCCGTCATTTACTGTCAAATCTGCCCGGCCAGAGAGCTTCAAGGCCGTCCAAGAATTATAATTCCGCAGGGAGCCGGTCAGCGTAATTAAATTTCCAGGAGAAAAGTCCTCTCCAGAAAAGGTAAAGAGCAGATTTTGGTCATTCATATTCCAATACATCGCAATATCCACAGGCGTTCTGTCATAGGTCTTGCGGATTTCCAGTTGTCTGTTCCTAAGAAAAACGCTGAACGACAAAGGCTCAAGCCTGAATAAATCTCCCTGCAAGAAAGGGATGGAGATGGTTCCGCTTCCGTCCGCCAAATAGAGATCAAAGTCTCCGCTGGCCCTTCCGCTGGACGACGCGGAAATAGGCGCTGAGCCCGAAGCTGATATGCCTAAAAAGTCCTGCCCGCCGCTAAGAGTACCGGACGCATTCCAACGGCTGTTAAAAACAATCCTGCTGTTTCTGATATTTCCATCCAGGTTGAAATTGCGAATCCTAATATACCCAAGATCGGCTCTGGTCTCCCATTCGCCATTTCTAAGGCGAATCTGGAAATCCTCCGGTAGATAATCCCAAAAGTTAGGTTGAGTATCCGCTCCATCAGAGGATAAAAAAAGCTCAAATAGGTCATTGTCTTTTGACATATCCATGGAGAAAACAGGCCTGTCTATGCGGACAGCCCGAAACCCTTCTATCATATTTCCCCTGATCAGGTTCCACAATGAATATGATACGCGCAGCCTGGAAATGGTAAGAAAGAGGGAATCGTCATCCCTGCGAAGGCTTAGGTCCCGAATATCCAGAGACCCAAAAATAGAAGGACTCATGGAGCCGTATTCCAGTTTGCGCCCTGTAAAATTTTCCGCGATTTTTATAAAATTATCCCGGATTTCGGCCATGTTTTTTCTAAAGGCCAAATCAAGGGGACGCATTGCCACTGCGGTTACGCCGATCAGCGCAAAAAAGATGAGAATCATGATTATTAGGCGGAAAGAACTGCTTCCGGTGCTTCTTATCTGCGTCATTTTATGTTAGTCTTAATACTATAACAAAGTTAAGTCTATGAAAATACAGGAAAATTTTGTAGTTTTTGAGGGAGGAGACGGAAGCGGAACAACCACCCAGCTCAAAAAGCTTAAAGGGTACTTTGAAACCAATGCCGTTGGCCTGCCTCCCCTATTCGATACTAATGAACCCACCGATGGCTCAATTGGCCGTTTGTTACGGCAGGGGCTGCGGGGGGAGATCCGCCTACAAAGCGAAACCATTGCCTTCCTCTTTGCCGCTGACCGGAACGAGCATATTTTTGGCCCCAATGGAATACAGGAACACTGCAACAGGGGAGAACTGGTAGTCTGCGACCGTTACGTGCTTTCATCGCTTGTATACCAAGGCATAACCTGCGGTGATGAGTTTCCTGCCCGGCTCAACAGGGATTTCCCTTTGCCCGAACTGCTCATTTTTTTCGACCTCGACCCTGAAATAGCCCTGGAACGGATGGATAATCGTACGCAAAAAGAAATATTTGAGACCCTGGATTTCCAGATTCAGGTACGGAACAGGTACAAAGCCCTGCTTCCCGCCTTAAGCGTCAAAGGATGCCAGACAGTAACAATAGACGCTTCCCTGCCCGTGGACGAAGTTTTTTCGGAAGTCTGGAAGGCCATGGGAAAAATGCCGATAATAAAAAGGTGAAGCGCAGAATAATTACTCTTTCCAGCTTCTTGCTGGTCCTCATCCTTGTTCCGGGTATACCCCTCAACGCCTATTACGTTACCTATAAGGAACAGTATTACAGGCTCTATCATCTCCACTATGCACAGTACCCTGATGACATCCTCGAAAATATTTTTTACCTAGAAAAGGCCCTTACCGCAGATTTTTGCAATCCCCTTTATGCAATGGCCCTTATCGAAAATGAAATACAATGGGAAAAGTACCGCTATCTTTTTATGATGCACATCAACCTAAAACTTATAGAACAGTACCTTTTTCTGGGAAACAACTGGAACAAAAGAAACGCCTATTTCTATAACGCCCCCTGGCGGGACATAAACCTGGAAGCCCTGGAAACCGCAGAGTGGTGTTTCAACGCCGCCTTATCTTACTGGAACGCCGCAAAGGAATGGGCAGAAAAATCCCTTGAACGGCGCTTCCGTTTTATTTATCTGGATCGCGTAAAATACTGGGAAGACGAAGCCTACCGCATTGAAAATAATCTGCTGAATTACGAAAGGACGATAAACCGCGAACTGGCCCTGCTGCAACAAGTCAGGGATAGGTTCGAGGCAATGGATGAGAATACTTATTAGGGGATAGTCTACAAAATCAGCCTCCATGCTGATTTTGTAGATCGGAGTTTTTACTACGTAAAAACTCCACGCTAAAGCCGTGGTAACAGCGGCATCCATGCCGCCTAAAGCAGGGAGTTAGGGGACTACCGATGATCAATCGCCAGTAACAGGCCAAAGACCGCTTTTGTGTTTACAGATATACGAGTTGGAGTATATTTCAAAGAAGAAAAATATACGTAATCTCATACAATCCCCTTAGTTCCCTCTGGCTACGGCGAGCTGTCAGTCACTTTTGACAATAAAATCTTGAAAAAGCACTTGAAAAAAGATTAATGGTGTATTATAATGTGTATAAGAGGTGTATTATGAGGACAAATATTGTGTTGAATGACAAATTGGTAGATGAGGCTTTTAAATTTTCCCAGACAATTCTCACCAAAAGAGAACTAATAGAAACTGCCCTGAAGGAGTATGTGGATAATAGAAAAAGAAAAAACATCAGAGAATTGAGGGGAAAAATTAAATTTAGCGATGATTATGATTATAAAGCTATGAGGAAATAAATGATCCTTGTAGATACATCTGTCCTTATAGGATATTTCAAGAAATTGGAAGGTGTTCCTTACGATAAAATAGATTATATCATAGATAATGACATACCTTATGGAATTTGTAATTATGTCTATCAAGAATTATTACAAGGATCCAGAAATAAGCAAGAGTATGATAAGTTGAAGGAATATTTAAATACTTTACCATTTTATGAGCTAAAATACGGGAAACAATCATTTGAAAATGCAGC
>JAIRUO010000061.1 GCA_031254385.1 Treponema sp.
GGCATTAAAAGCCGAGGCTTTATGTATGCGGGCAGCAACAATGAAAAAGAAGTCATGACAAAGAAAACCCTTGACATGATAATCACGCCGACTGCGGTAAAGGACTGCAACGAGCTCGGCCTTTACGACATGAGCGGCAACGTCAATGAATGGATCAGCGACTTTATGGGAGCTTATACGCAAAGCGCAAAAACCGATCCGACTGGCCCCAACGAACCCGCAGATAAAGAATACAACGAGCGAGTAGTCAGAGGCGGAGGTCGCATCGCTGTCCGCAAGGAAGAAAGGGAAAGGGGAAAAAGCAGCGGTATAGGTTTCCGCCTCGTTCTGAGTACTGATTAGAAAAGGGAATGAAGAAGACATCACGCAGAGGCGCAAAGGCGCAGAGGGGGAGAAGAAGAGAGGAAGAAGAGAAAATCAATATTCCTCAGAGTTTTCTGAATTCACAAGGCAATAGATTAAGCCCTGTTTTAATTTGCTTCACGGTGCCTGACATCTAATGGTGTGGCTGATACCAATAACTCTATATAGAGTTAGCCTACTATGGGGAGTGGAGGATTCGAACCTTCGAAGGCTGAGCCAACAGATTTACAGTCTGCCCCATTTGACCACTCTGGAAACTCCCCGGATAAAGGGTATTAAACCCTTTTTTGATCTCACACGCTCGGTCATGCCGTGCAAGCACGGCGCGACACTCGCTTAGTTCGTCAATAATGGCACGAAAAGCTTAAGGCATTTCGTTATTTCAAACAACCGCCTTTAGAGCCGCCTCCCGGATTTGAACCGGAGACCTCATGATTACAAGGCAAGTGCTCTACCAACTGAGCTAAGGCGGCCAACAAAACGCGCCGTCCCCCATCGACGGCTTTAGACCCAGCAATCATCCTACAAAATCCGGAATTTTATGTCAATAGCCGCTGTTATAAAGGTTCCCGATGGGCGCCAAAATCCAGTTCGGGGAAGACAGGCGCAGATGCAGCGGCTGCTTTGTTTTCGGCCTTGATGGCGTCAAATACTTCCTGGCGGTAAACTTTGACAGATTTGGGGGCATCAACTCCAAGGCGCACCTGATCTCCACGTATCTCAATGATAGAGACGGAAACATCATCCCCTATCATGATCTTTTCATTGACCTTTCTGGATAGTATGAGCATGGCTATTTTCTCTCCGCGTTGACGGCTGCGAATTCCGCAAGGATATCATGTTTGGTTTTCCAGGCAGGATCGGTCAAGACTGCCTGTAGAGCCTGCCGGGTATCCCGGTTAATAACTAATGGCCCCCGAAGATTGGCTGTTAAGAGGCCGTCTGATCCTGAACCATTGGGAGTACTGGTAACAATGACAAAGATCAAAGCGTTTTGGGGATCGGAAATGCCAATAGTCTTAAGCTCTTCATTGTCTATGTTTAACTCATAATCGGGCCTAAAAATAAAGGGATCGATCAGAATGAAAGCCACCTTTTCATCATCCATTGACTGAAGCCAGTAAAAAGGCTGACGCTCCGCATCCAGTAGCACATAATCCTTTAAGGGCTCAAATCCCAATAGCCCATGGGGAAATGTTATTTTCTGGCGTTCATCCACATCAATCAGGCCATAAGCCTTGGTCGCAACTTTCATTATTACCCTCTTATGTTTTATTTATTTCAGGAAATCCAGCAGAGTGGGCGGAATGATCTTTGCCGCAGTCTGAAGAGCCGCCCTGTGCACCAGATCCATATTCGCCAAATCCATTGCTGCGCTGGTCAAGTCAAGACCGGATTCCCGCGCAACATAACCAGTTACGTTAGGTATTTCGCGGTTAAGTTTGCTCCATGCCATTTCTGCCCTTTCCATGCGGCTTCCAATATCCGCAATACGGGTTTCCAAATTAGCAAGGCCCAGATCAATGCCTCCTATTCCCTGGCTGCCGATGAAATCCTGATCTCCCCGGAACATAGCGTCCCTGAGCCGCAAAACCATGTCAAACAAAGAACCACCGCTTACGCGGGCATAGGGATTCCAGTTTGGAGCTGAAGGATCGGAATTAAACTGAATCATACCCAATTCTTCCAGAGTTCTGGAACCTTGTTTGTCTTCCATACGTATAAGGTGAGGATTAGTTCCTTCAATTACAAGGCCCCTGCTCTGGGGGTCCATATAGGCTTTTACCGGAGCAGGAGAATCGTTTATTTTAGCAATAATCGCGGGAAGCGTGTCGCCGGGAGCAACAGAAATTTCTACGCCGTCAATATAAAAAGCCCCGTGCGCGTCAGCACGCCAATTCGTAGCGTCAACAGCAGAGAATATCTGCATTCTTTCCGCCCAGAAGGCCTCCCCTCCCCCTATGTCCAGCGCGGCATAGGTTCCTTCGCCAATTTCAATATTCCGCCTGGGGCCGGAGCCTCGGTATTCGACATTGACAATCATAGTTTCGCCGCCGCCTTCAACAGTACCTTCAACAATTCTAAAGGGTTCTGTAAATGCCTTGTCTCCAGAAAAAAGCCTGTTTCCGTCAGGGCCGGTTTTATTCGAGATTGATACCAGTTCCGCAAGGAGTTCATTTACCTCAACAGCCATTATCCTAAGCTCGTCCTTAGAATTGGGCCCGTTAGCGGCATTAACCGCGAGTTCCCTGAGCCGCTGCATTATGTCAATGCCCTGATAAAGGTAAATATCGGCCTGCCGCAGATGGTTCTGCGCATACAGGGTATTTTGCTCAAAACGCTCCAGCCTGCTTAAATAAGATTGATAACGAACCGTATGCGCCGCTGCCAGAGGATCGTCCCTGAGCTGATTGATTTTTGTCTGGGAACCCATCTTGGACTGCATATTTGACAACGCCTCTTCCTGCCTACGCAGATAATACTGCATATCGTCATTCGGCATGTTAGTTGCAACTCTTCTCATTTTCTATTACCTCCGTAAAAAACCTTAAGTTTTAGGCACCCATGCGAAGCAGAGTTTCAAGCATCTGGTTTACCGTGGTGATAAACCGGGCTGCCGCATTATAACCGTGGGTATATTTAAGCAAATTTGCCAGTTCTTCATCCACACTTACGCCTGCTACGGACTGACGCATATCTTCAAGCTGTTTCATGAGTTGGTTCTGGGTTTCAAGGGCCCTGTTGCTTACTTGGCCCAGAATACCGATTCTGCCTACCGCATCCGCAAAATAGTCGTCAAAAGTGCGGAACTGACCGACCATGACTTCTGTATTCCTTATGGCGGCAATAGCCAGCGCGGCTTCGTTGTTGCCCGGATTCGCAGGCCTACCGTTTACGCCAAAGCCCGAAGCCACGGAACCTATGTCCTGGACTATGGCGGAATTCACCTCGATCCATCCGGCAGGATGCGCAATGGGCGCTACTTCCCAGTCTGTGGGTCCGCCCCTAAGACTTGCCACAGCGTCTGGCCTGCCCCAGTCATAAGCTCCTTCCGCTCCTACAGTTCTGAGCAGCCCCGCGTAGCCAGTCAGGAACTGGCCTGAATCTTCAATATGACGTATAACAAAATCAGGATGCTCCCATGATCCGGAAATGGTTGCCTTCATCGTAAGAAATCCGTCTGTATTGAGCCTGGCAGTTACTTCCGCGCCGGAATTGTTGATTCTGGAGATTATATCCGCCACTGTATCGGTGGGATAATAGCGAATGCGCCTTTCTCCGTTTTCCGCAGAAAGGGTAATTGTTCCTTCCAGGCCTACCTGTGCCCGGCTTTCCAACACATTGGTACCGGAAACTCTGAAAATATAGGATGAATCATATTCCCCGTCTCCGCTGCGATCATAATTTCCGTTTACGTTGGTAACAAAAGGATGCTCGGTAAAAAAATTAAGGCCGGTATTGCCGTTAATGCCATAACTTTTCTGATGAATTTCATTTACTAGCCCTACAAAGTTCATGGTCATGTTATCCAAAATCTGAATTTCCGACCGTATAGTACTATCCCGCAGTTCCAAAAGCGCACCAAGGCTGCCGCCCTGAGTCCCGCTGCGGAATTCTACATCTTCGCGTATATCGCTCCAGATAATATTGGAATAACCGTTTTCATAATTACGCGCCAGATCAAACTGCCTGCCTATTCTTCCCTGTACCAGAACAGTCCCGTTTGTGTGGATCATGTATTCATCGGGATCACGGCGATCTACCGTAATGTTGATGAGTGAGGCGAGTTTGTCCGCCAAAAGATCCCGGCGGTCATAGAGGTCATTGGGATTATCCCCCTGCGCCCTTATCCTCTCGATGTCTTTATTTAAATTGGAAATCTGCCACGTCAAATCGTTTACCTGCGCAACCGTTAGGCGTATATCTTCTTCAGTCTGATCCTGGAGTTTTTTTAGCGCCTTATAGTGTTCGTGAATGCCGTCGATAAGGCTTACCCCCCGCTCAACTACCGCAGTTCGGGAAGAATTATCCGTGGGAAAAATAGCCAGTACCTCCCAGGCGTTCCAGAACTCGTCCATTTTGCTGCGTATGGAATTGTCGCCCGGCTCCATGTAAATATTTTCTAATTCCCTGATATAGGGGTCACGGGTTTTCCAGTATCCTTCTCCGCCGGCCTGGGCTATTATGCGCCTATCCAGAAGTTCGTCTCGAATGCGTTCAATACTGGTCGATACCACTCCCTGGCCTATCTGTCCCGCCGTTTCTGCCCGGTTCAAGCCTGGCAGATAAATTGGCTCAAACGCCGAAAATTCCACCCTCTGCCTGGAATACCCCGCAGTACCCTGGTTGACCAGGTTATGGCCTGTAACATTAATGGCTTGCTGATGTGCTTCAACTCCCCGTTTGCCTATTTCAATAGAAAGAAATGTAGATGTCATACCTCATTACCTCTATATATGCTGATTTAGGACCACGCTGCGCAGATCCCTTGCGGCCTGACGGCCTTTGCGGGTATATAGCTTGCCTCCCTTTACCGGGAAGATCGCTTCCAGCCAGGCCGCGGTCATGGTTCTAAGCTCATTGACATAGCCCGTGAATGCCTCATTCAGCACTTTTACTTTGAGCGTTTCCATCTTTAACTCCCGGTACAGCCCGGAAATTTCCCTACACTCTTGAGGAGTCAGTTTCGCCGCTGCCAGGGCATAAAATGAAAACTCAGACTCTGTCTGGTATTCCCTATCGCCTACGTTATTCTTTTCGCGAAGATTGGCCAGAATTTCTACCCGTTGGGCTTCCAGTTTATTGAATTCTTCTCCCGCCTGGGTAATTTCGGCGATTTTCCATTCAAAATCCGTCCATTCCCTGGCCATTACTGCCTCATGAACCGATTCTTCTATTCCAAAAATTTTCTTTAACAAAGCCATTTCTTCGTTAAAAATTGATACACAGCGCTCATAATCCCATGCCATATCTGATTCCTCCGGGAATTTTGGTATCCCCCTTTCTTTATCGGTTCTTTTAACGATGAATTTAATGAGCTATTGACAAAAAAGGCTGTTTCCGGCACATTTACAGAGCATATAAACGGTGGATGTAGCTCAGGGGTAGAGTCCAAGATTGTGGATCTTGTCGTCGCGGGTTCGAAACCCGTCATCCACCCGTGTTCTAAATTTTGGAACGGGGCGGGTTTCGAAACTTTTTTTCGGCCTGGAGGAGCCGAAAGGCTCCGCAAGGCAAACGCGCATGGATGACGCCGCACCGCCGAATGGCGGTGCAGTTAATCTTTCCTATCGGCAAACGGCCCGAAGGGACGTATGCGCGTTTAGAAAAAAAGGCGGCCTGGAAGCCCGAAACAGGATGACGCCGCACCGCCGAATGGCGGTGCAGTAAATCTTTCCTATCGGCAAACGGCCGATAGGCCGTATGTTGAGGGCTGGAAGGCGAAACCCGTCATCCACCCGGATCTTTTATTTCGGGTTAAGGCGGGTTTCGAAGGGTTTAACTCGCTGACCGGAGGGATGTAAGGCGCCTGTAGCTCACCTGGATAGAGTAACAGACTTCGAATCTGTAGGCAGTGGGTTCGAGTCCCGCCGGGCGCAGGGTGTTTTTAGTGAGGCAGTTTTTGTATATATCGGGCCGCTAGCTCAGCTGGTAGAGCAGCAGACTCTTAATCTGCGGGTCCTGAGTTCGATCCTCGGGCGGCTCAATAAACCCTCCGCGGCATGGATGCCGCTGGAAAAGAACTTTAGTTGACGAATGCGCAGCATTCGTCGAGGTACAAAATCAGCATGGAAGCTGATTTTGTACCCCTTGACAAGGGGAGGTTTTCTCCTTATTGTAAATTTGTCTGCGGGAATAGCTCAGTGGTAGAGCGCGACCTTGCCAAGGTCGATGTCGCGGGTCCGACTCCCGTTTCCCGCTTAGCGTAATTCTTTATATTATATAGAATTACGTGATGCCTTCCCAGTTAAAGGGTGGCATATCAAGTACACTTTTCGAAAGTGGCACATGGGTGGCACAAGAATGAGGAAACCGGGGGCCACCTTCCTGCCATCAGTACAAAAAAAACTACCGAGGACGATGCCCTTCGCCAGCATGGATTTGGTACTGGGAGGGCATCCCGCATTTTTCCACTCTTTGGTAGTTAGTCTCTTGGAAAAATCATTGCTGTAATACATGCTACCAAATGACCGATACATGCAATATTAGCATAAGTTGCAATATCTGTTTCGTAGTCATATCCTTGTATAAAGTTTAATATATATACATCTAAGACTATACTCGCAATCAAGAAGATGGCTCTTATTATCGGGTGGTATCTATTTGTGAAAAAGATAACTAGAAATGGTACAATGAAGCCTATTACTATAAAAGCCCAGGAGCCAGTATCCATAGGATCATAATGATTCGCAAAAAGAACAAAGATGAAAGAACATAAGGCAAAAAAAACAGCTAATTTCCGTCCACCTAAAAAATTACGATGTAATGAGAATTTTCTTCTGGTTACATTGAATCCATTCCAGAACAATCCAAAAATTGCACCTATTGTTATAATAGAGCCTGAAATAATGTATAAATTATTGATATTTTTTAGATATATATTATCAACTTCTATAATACTAAATAAGGTTAAAGCTATAAAGCCCAATATTAATCCATAAGTTATAATAGATATTATTCCTAAAAATGAATAACCTATGTTATAATTTGTTATTTTACTTAAGTTAAGTATAATGGATAGAAGGAATACGGCAATAATTAGAGACATAAAAAAAAGAAACAAAGGCAGTACTGCACCTAATGTTATAGTTCCTTCAATTTCATTCTCAAGAAAACGCAATTTAAAAATATTTATAAAGTATATTAATATTCCGCAAAAACCACCAATAATGAAAAAAATGCCCATTATTTTTTCAATGATATTTTGCATATTTAGTGTGAAAATTTTAATGAACAGTTTTTGAAATAACATATACAAAACTAAAGAACCCGCAATATATAAAAAAACAAAAATATTGTATTCGTCAAATTTTATCAATTCGCCAATCTTTTCAACAACAAAAGGCGAAGTTATAAACAAAAAAGCACTCATAAATAAAATACCAGATATCCAATGTGCTATAGTCAGCGCAATAATCAAAATGCTATTATCAGGATTTGAGTAGCTCTTTAAAATATTTGAATATTTTGCAAGCTCCGCATCTAAGTTATAATCTGACTTCAATTCTTTATTGGTTGGGCTGAAAATGATTCTTTCAAGTTCATCTGCCTTTTTTCCAAGGTTACTTAAACTTGACTGTAATTTTTTTTCTATATTGCGTACCATGAATACAAGTCTGTCTATATTAGCTATTTTCAATATACGCATAATATATTTTGCTATATGCAATATTAGGTATATACTTATACCTACCAATGTTATTACAACCAAAGACGAATTGTGGCTATTATCCTGCATAGAAAATACATTAAGTATAGCCTCAACGTTTGTTGCCGCCCTTATTAACCATACCGTAGCAAGCACCAAAAGAAGCAGAGGCAAAATTTGCCTAACAACTGACGAATAACCGCTATAGCTCCTCTTAAATTGATCGCATATATTGGTAGTTTGAGTTATCCGTTGTTTTAATTCAAATTCTGCTTGTCTTACAAAACCTAGTTCTTCGGCTCTATTCATTGATATTCCCCTGTTTACGTGCCTATAGTTTTAAGATAGCCGATAGGTACATTGATTCCATAAAAATCACCGGCAAAGAAAGCATGACTGTTAGTGGTTGTTATTCCTTCAGTTTCTTTATCGGTACGGAGTCCTAGAGCTGTCAATAGATAATTATTTTGGAATAACTGCATGAAGTCCGTTAAAAATTCCTGTAGCGATAGTAAACTACGGGAAATATCATCCATACTCATTTCTTTGTCTAGTTTGACATTTTTTATTTGTTTTTCCTTCTTTTTTGCTTCGCCTGAGTTGAATGAGTACAGACTCAAGTTTTGCTGAAACCAATAAAGATATGCCTGAGGTCCGTATTTTAGAAAATGTTCGCGTATTTTTACCTTGTCTTTGCAAATACCCTCAAATAGCTGATAAAACAGCATTAAACTGGAATTATTGTCATCTGAAATAAACTTTCCTGTATTTTCTCTTTTAAATGCAAGGACATTATTTTTATATCCTAAATGAACCAGGTTAGCAAGGAACATATCATCATTTACCAGTTCTTTTGCGGTCTTATACCAATCAATATCCTTTTTTGTTATTTCCTTAAAAATTTCGTCAGATGTCTGGCTTCTTTTTTCTGTGTTAGTCGCAAATCTATACATGAATGTATAATAGCCCAGTTGCGGATATGTTGCAGTTATATCCTCTACTTCCTTTATGGCTTTAAGAGTATCATCATTCACGTTTTCTTTTGTATTGCTAAGTTTCCATGACAGAAATTTATCAATCAACATTGCGGTTATGTTATCTTTATCTGCTTTTTTATCGGATATAGCCGTTGAAATATCAGACAATTTTTCATAGGTCTTTCCACACCAATATATAGGGCATTTTGCGGTTTTGTCCGTTGTGTTTAGATAATGCAAAAATCTGGCTAAACCCAAATTCTCATTAAGGGCAGTTTCTTTGCTTTCGACAATATCAACAGTTTTATCTGCCAGCGTTGCATTTCTTTGTTGGAAAAAGCCGACAAAATGTTTACGGTATAAATAACGTTTTGCGTCTTCCCATTTATTCAGAATGGCATCAGTGAGTTCTGTTTCATTTTTGCAAATTTTCCCTTCAAAACTAAACGCGAATGGCAAGTCTTCGTCTTCATGATTAAGCTTTCCCTCCCACTTATTAACAAAAGATTGAGAGTCATTAACCCATAGCAAGACATCATCGTATCCGGCGCGTAAATTTTCATTAGCCCAAACAAGCGAATTAACCAACGCTTGTAAATCAGTCTCTGTATCCGGACATTCAAGCGGGAGGCCTTTCTTCATGGCTCTTGATATTTTTGCATCATCATTAATCAAATTTTGGTATACATGCTCGCCTTTATATAATGTGGCGATTGTACAGCCAAAAGAAAAATAATCCGATGCAACGACTGCGTATCCCTGCCATACTTCCGGCGCTGTATATCCAACGGTCCCACGTTTTTTTTGTGTGCCTATATAGTCAAATTTGTCATTTGATGAGATCTCGCCTGAAGTTCCAAAGTCCGCAACCACAATTTCACCATTTAGTGTATATATATTGTTTGGTTTTATGTCACGGTGTACCAAATTAGCACTATGTAATGTATTCAAAGCCTGTAGAATTTGAGGAATAGCTTTATTTTTTAGCTTTTTATAATTACAGTGCTTTAATTCACCATCCTTGCAGTAAGGGATTATATCAATAGGCTTGGAAAAATCCTCGCCATCGTCACTTTCCATTGAAATAGTACCGTAATCTAACAAAGGCATAATATGGGTCTTTTTATAATCAGAATTTTCTGTCAAAAAATTAATAAGCCTTTTCCTGTTACGGCGGCTTAACGGAGTGTCTGCATATTCATCATATATTTTAGCAACGACCTGTTCGCCATCTGAAACCCTCTCGGCTAGATAAACTTGCGATTCACCGCCGCTACCAATTCGATTCTTAGCATAAATCTTATATTTATCATTTTGGCCTTCAAATACGACATCTTTCTTTAAAAGCAGCCGATGACTCACTTCCATGTCCATTGTTCGAGTACTATTATCATCCAAAGCTACTGTTTTAGCCATGTTATTTTACCCTCCTGACAATTATCGCGCTAAGGTTATCTGTTGATCCTTTTTGAAGTGCCAGATCAATCAAAGCTTGACACGCTTTTTCTGTTTTACTGTCTTGACTTAATATGTCTTCTAAGTCATTGTCTTCCAACACACCCCAAACACCATCGGTACAAAGAACATAAACATCATTATAAAATACTCTGCCAGTACCGTCAACTATTTCAGGAATGGCGTGCTTTCCACCTATATAACGGGTAATAATGTTTTCATGTCCAGGCTTAGGTTCTAGACCTAAATCAATTTGCTCTTGCATAACAGAATGATCTTTTGAGATTTGCGCTATATAAGAACGGTATCTGTATATTCTAGAATCGCCAACATTAAAGGCAATAAAATCATCTCCATTAATATAAAGCCCTGCAATGGTGGTTGACATCTTTGAATGTTTCGAATCCGTTTTTTGAGCGATTATAACCGCCTCGTTGGCTTTTACAATGTATTCGTTTATTATATCAATGGTTAACGGTGTTTCGCTTAGGCGTGAAAAAATATCCGTCACTATATCAGCGGCTTCGTTTCCAAAGGCCTCCCCACCTACACCGTCACAGATCACCGCGAGGCAGGTTTCACCGGCACTTTCCGTGTATGAGCCTTGCGAAACGAGCTTGCTGTTTATGGCAGCCCTATCATCGTTTTTAGGAGCTCTTCTGCCAGCTTCCACTACACAGGCAATTTCAAGCATATTTTATCCCTTCACAAAGACTAGAGCGCCATTCTTTGTCTTTACGCTTACAGCGTCAGTTTCCTGACAGTTATTGTCAAATATAAACTCAGCCAAAGGATTTAAATACTGTTCCTCAATGACATTGCCAATTCCGCGTCCGCCGTTGCTTCGCGGCTTGTCCTGCCAACAAAAGCTATACAATAATTTGTACGCATCTTCGCCTATCGTGATGTTAATCTTGTTGTTTTTTTGCAAGTTGTTATTGATATTGACAATTTGCGATTTTGCAATTTCCTGAGAAGCCGTTTGGTCAATGTAGTTAAACACAACGATGTTTTCGCCGATACGGTTGATTACTTCCGGCTTAAAATAAGTCTTCATTGCCTCCTCAACTTTTTCCAGAATTATGCTGTATGGCTCACCTGGCGAAACTATGTTTTCACGCCCGACAACTTTACCAGTATGAGGATCTATAATCTCTCTTGAAATACCTACGTTGCTTGTAAAAAATATCAATGTTTCTGTAAAGTACACGGTATTTCCTTGCCCATCGGTCATTCTGCCGTCTTCCAAAATTTGCAGAAACTTGTCCATAATGTTGGGATGGGCTTTCTCTATTTCGTCAAACAACAACACGGAAAATGGGTTATTTTTAACTGCGTTAGTTAATTGACCGCCATTGTCATAGCCAACATATCCCGGAGGCGCACCAAACAGCTTTTGGTCGGCGTGTTCTGCTGTATATTCGCTCATGTCAAACCGGATTAAAGTCTTTTCATCTTCGAATAACAATGCCGTTACCGTTTTTACAATCTCGGTTTTTCCTGTTCCAGTAGGCCCTGCAAGGAACAATATGCCTCTTGGTTTTGTGTTGGATGAGTGCTGCAAACCGGACAAGCCAACGACCGCACGCTTTATTACACGCACAATTTTTTCTATGGCCTGTTCCTGACCCTTAACACGCTTTTTTATAATGCCGGGAATATCATCGTCAAGTTTTCCTCTGATTTGCGCCCACTTGTTTTCCTTGAAACCGTATTTATAAATAGAGACAACATCAGCGATTTCTTCAGGCGGTATATTGCTTTTGTCATAAAGTCTACGCAGCTCGCCAAGTTCCAATATCTTCATGCCCTCTGTTAGATCAACAAACTTGGTTTGCATTTTCGATGTCTCTGGCGAAGCGTCTTCAGAAAATATTTTGTAATTTTTCTCAATATACATGCTGCGTATGTTTCTGTCGGGATTGGGAATCGTTATCGTCCGCACATTGGGGTTGTTCAGGAAAAACCAAGCAGGAATATCATTAAACTTGCTGACTATAAGGATCAAGGTGTTTATATTTTTATTGATGCGTATAGCATTGTTCGAAGCAAAAAGCAGATTTAAAAAGAAGGTTGTTTCATCAATAGACATATTATCAGGGGAAGAAAGGAAACGTGAAGCAAAATTGATTGTATTAACAATAGATTTTCTTGCTTCATCAGCCTTTCCTGTTTGAACGGTCATGGAGGTTCGGATGATTTCTGAATTTCTTACCATTGAAATTCCACTGTGATTTTCGCGTCTGTCTTTTCCGTTTATCGCCTGAATCTCCCTTTGTTTTTCGTTGGTTTTTTCTTCAAACAGGCGTATCATATCTGTCGCCTTGTTGAAATTCAACGGATCAGAAAATCCAAAAATAGGATCACAATATTGAAAATCATATAAGCCTTTTGTTTCATCGGAATCAAATATATTCGCAATTATTCTGTTCAGAGAACAAAACTCCCCATCATTCTGAAATGATGGATATATGTCTGATATGTTTCCTTCAACAATAAAAGTGCTTTTTATTCCTTTAAAACTCATCAACTCTTTTTGCCATTTAGGTATCCAAATAGTAGTGTCCATATATTTACCTCCGTACATATAAATCTTTGTTATGTATACCCACAGAAATCATTTTCTCATTATAAAATGCATTTTGAATCTTGCGCTTCTTTTTTAAATACGCCGAATAAGGTTCCTTCTTGGCTTCATCAAAATAGATAATATTCTGGTTCAATGAGCCCCTAAGCGCACACTCGTTATCATTCAGATCGTCTATATAGGCACCGTCAATTAAAACTGAAGTATGCTTTTTCATGGTCTCCCAGTCTGATTTTGAAAGCGCCATTTCAACTTCCTGGGCGGTAAAGCCAGTATAAAGCAGCACATCATCGGTAACTTCCCTTAAAAGCGGTAGCAATTTATTAAGCTCGTCAATTTGTTCGACAGGATCGCCTCCTGTTATAGTAACGCCGTCAATTGCCTGCTTGCCGATAGCCTTCGTTATCATTTCCGCTAGATCGAAAACATCAATTTCTTTATTGGGGTCTTTATTCCATAATTCTGGGTTGGCGCATTTATGGCAATGTTTTGAGCAGCCGACTGTCCAAATAATAAGTCTTTCGCCCGGCCCTAGTGTAGATATTGGGTATAATACTCTATCAATTTGCATACTTGACCTTTGCTCCGACTCTGGATATTTCATGTTTATCGTAATCATCACAATAGCTACATTCATTTATACGGGCATTGACATCTGAAACCTCATATTCAGAACCGCATTTGGGACAAGTGATGACGTAAATTGTTTTACCGACAGAAACAGCAGCGATATCCGATACAGTAGCATCGGGTGTTGCAATTTCCTGTTTGGTACTTTCGTTTACAGCATCCGCACAGATCGAAATTTCAAACATCTTATCAGCGATTGTTAAATAGTCACCATCTCTGATAATGCTGCTTATTCCTTTGCTAAGGGAAACATCGTTAATTTTTGTCGGGTTTTTTGCTGTTGGCAAATGCTCAATTTTATATACACCATTTTCCAGAATAATTTTGCAATGATATTCGGATATATACATATCCTCGGCAAAAAATTCAATTTCAACATTACCACTCCTGCCTATAGTACAATTACCATTTATAGTAATTACCTTGCCTGATTTTAAATCGGTCATTTGGAGGATGGACGGTATAGATTTCTCAGTAGCTACTTCCTTGGCAGCAAACGTAGCTCCGCAATTCACACATACGGCTGCTAAGTCTTCGTTATCTGTTGCACACTGCAAACATTCTTTGCTCAAAATTTACCTCCTTTACTTTAATGCACGAAGCTGCCCTTCCTTCTTTTTTATGCGATTCCTTTTTGAAGCGTTATCGTTATACTCGTATTCATCGTTGATCAACGAAGATTCATTCATGATCATATTGCCGCTAGTTGAAAGATGAACTATCTTTTTGCTGTATTTTATATCGGGTGCCTTTCTGGTCTTTTCATTTAGGATTACGCCTCGTTTCCCCAGTTCCTCGACAATTTTTGGATGAAGTGTGCAGAAACTTCCCTGTTCCTCAAGAAGCGAATCTCTTTCAGGATCTTCCAAATCCGAAGAAGGAATCATGATGCTGGAAACAGAATTAGTATTGGTTATTCCCGTACTGTGTCCAATGCCGACAATCTCCATCATGATTTGTTTTTTCTCGGATATATGCACATGAATTGCCGACTGTCCTGATGTATTCTCGCATGTATAATGGCTTCCGTTTTGGTTTGCGTCAAGGATAATTTCTTCACAAACGTCATATCCAAACAAGCGCATAACATCGTCAATCTGTTCCCTGATGTATTTATTCTCTGATGCAGCTTTTGATTTTTCGGCAAGCAATTCGATTTCGCTTTGTAGTTCTTCGATTGAGCCAAAGCGATACTTTCTTTTGGGTACAATCTTTATCGGAGTTGTTCTGCTGCTGTTGATCAATTCCAGATAAGCGATGTATTCGGCATAATAGTCCTGGTAAATATCATCAAATATAGCCATATTTCTGACTATTCCGTGTATAGCGACTTGATATTCAATGGCCGCTGCTTCAAAGAAGGCTTTTGTATCAAAAGCCGTTTTATATATATTATTGGCTATGGCTAACAAGGCTTTCATATCCGATTCCTGTATTGATTCGGAATTTACCCATTCCTCAATCTCTGATAGTATTTGCTCCGATCTTTCTTTTACAGCAGGCTCTATATCCGAGCAGGAAACTTGCTCCAGTTTGACGGTAAAATCAAAATCTTCAGCTTTTATAACTTCTTCAATTTCCGCTGAAAATACTTTTGATCTTTCTGTTACTAAATGTTGATCTTCCAATTGTTTAATATAATTTGATAAACGTTCTTCAAATGGCTTTACTTCGTTATAATAGCTATCCATAACGCCTCTTGTTACATTTGCCAACTTCTGGGTACACGAAAGGATTGCGTCAGGCTCAGTGGGCACGTTAATTCCTAACGCCTTTATCAACTGGGTTTTATATGAGGTTTTTAGCTCAGATAACTTTGATATGGTTGATGCCATTTCTTCCGATTTTTCCAAATTTCGGGTTAATGACGATAAATGCTTGTCTATTTGACCTATTTGTGCTTTGGCTCCGGAAATTTCTATATTGAGTTTATCGGTTTCTTCTCGTATTCTGCGCAGTCTTTCCTGCCGCCGGCGTTCCAATTCTGCTCTGCGTCGGCGTTCCAGTTCTGCTTGGTCAATCTTTGGACCACTCAATTTTGGTATCTCCTTACTGGTAAAGTGTACTGTTTAAAAGGTGTTATGTCAATATCTCTTTCGGGGTACGATGCCTATTGTATAGAGCAAAAACCTATTATAACAAAAACTGATAGTTAGAGATTGTCTTTCCGCATAATAATTGCCTTTTGTTTGCTTCGATCAAGTAATTGTTTTTTGAAAACATCCGTACCATACTTTATAATTAGAGCGATGCAATCTTGATATGTTACTCCCGGCATTTGCTCAATATAAACCGCCGCCTGTTCCAACGCTAGGGGTACATACTGTATGTATTCAGCCAGCTTTTTTGCCCATTCGTCGGAATAATCCTCGCCGCTTTTATCCGCACGTTTTTTTAAGAAAGATATCGCTTCTGTTTCATTAAAGACTGGAATATCTATTGATGATTTGCATTTGGGGAAAAAGCTGTTTCTGGTCGTTATCAGTATATGAGTTTTTTTATTTGACTGTAAAGATTGTGGTAAATAGACTTCAAGCCATTTGAAGTCATCTTTGTTGGCGTTATCGAAGATAAAAAGCCATTTTTTATTGTTGTTAAACCAATTCTTCATTGCTTCAACAATGTCTTTTTCTTTTGCGTTATCTGAGATTATTTGTTTATGTATGGCTAAATCTCTATAAGCCATCAGTATATCACTTGGACTTGCAGCATTTACCCACCAAATGGTTTCATATTCATTTTTATGGAGATATGCGTATTCAAGTGATATTGCTGTTTTTCCAATACCATTCAAACTACTATCAGATTGAATGAGCGAGACCATACCGTTGCTGTTCAAATTCTTGTAAATTGAATCAAGTATTTCTATACGTCCTGAAAAGTATGGGTTTCTTGGGAAAGGCAGGTTATTTATAATATCTTTCTTATCTGTAAAATCAGGTTTTTTATTTAATTCTACTGGCCTGTCAAATGGTCTTGGCTTAATTGCGTCAAGCAACATTTTTTGGGCCTCAAGGCTTTTTTTGTCATGTTCATACAAAGGAACATAGTTTATTGTAAGCAATAAACTAGCTTCAAGTACAAAATCATCAATTTTAACAGGTATAAATAATGGCTTTACCGGTGCAGAAAAATCAGTAATATTTTTGCTGTTAGACGTGTATTTTCCGAACGCTGGAGTCCATGTATTAAGGCAGGAAGGTGAGTCATGGTATTCTTTTGATAAAACGGCAATAAAACATTCAGAATTCCTCAGCGCGAGTTCAACCTTATCTTCCATACCTCGATCGCATACTTGAAGTATAGTCGAATGTCCTGTGTTTTTTAGTGTCTCATCTATCCATACCGCCCACTCTTCATCACTTTTGGTGTAGCTTATGAAAAAGTCTTTCTTGGCATCCAATTTTTTTCTCCTTCCTAATGTTTTAGGGCATTTGAAAAAATGTGCTCTTTTCTATTCCAATTGCTCAAGAATATTATTTTGAGCTTCTTCTGCTTCTTCTGTTTTAGGGACAGAACGCATAGAATACAAAAACTCTTGAATAACATTGCTATGAAGCGTTTTGTCCTTTTCATACGCAATCAATTCTATAGCCTTGTCAAGAGTATCATAATAAACTTCCTGTAATTCAGGATGTTCTTCAAACTCCTCCTTTAAAGCTCGCAATGCAAAAATGTAATCGTTGATAGCTGCTCTTATATTACGACCATCTTTATATACAAGAGCCCTGTTTCCATAGACCATTACCAAATCAAATACATCTTGTTCAACACCTTTTTTTTGCAAGCCCTCTCTAATAGATATGCTTTTGTTATAGTCTGCCAATGCCTTGTCGTTTTCATTTAAAGAGTGGTGATTTGCGCCTCTGTTCATATAGGCCATAGCAAGACTACCTTCACTCTCGCCTGATAACTCTTGCCCTTCATTTTGCATTTGTTCCCAAATTTTTATGCACTTATTGTAATGCTCATTTGCCTCAAAAAATTCTTCCTTTTGGTCATAACTTTGACCTAAGCCCATGTAGGCAGATGCAAAACCATCATCGAACGGCTCGCCTGCATTTAAAATGCTTTCTGCTAATTTGATGCTTTTTTGATAATCGGATATGGCATCGTCTATATGGTCACAGATTCTGTTAAGCGTACCGCCACGCATTATATACATATTAAACAACATACTTTCATCAATTGGTATGCCAGAGTCAAGAAAGCGTTCCCAAATTTCAATACTCTTGCTTAAATCCGGTAATGCTTGGTCAAATTCACCAATGACATGATACATCATACCTCTGCATGAGTAAGCATTTGCTAATTCATTTTCATTAAACTGCTTGCCCTCACTACGCATTTGCTCAATTATTTCAATGCTTTTGTCGAAGTCCGTTATGGATTCGTCAAACATATTTACTTGAAAATAGAGCATCCCTCTCCTGTTATAACATATTGCCAAATCCATTTCGCTGGGCATACCTGCCTTGCGAGCATTTTCAAGCATCTGAATGCTTTCATTAAAGTTTGCAAGGATTCCTTCTAATTCTTCCATTACTCTTTCCCTCCATTGGGTTGTTTTTTATTATAGTTTAACATGGCTTTTGCCATGCCTTTCCTATATATTGCCTCTCCACCTTTTGATAAGCGTTTTTTATTTTTTTCTAATGCAATCTTTGAGATTGTCATGGTTTTATTAGTATAAGCTTTTGCTAAGTCATTTTCATTGATTATCTTGCCTTCGCTTTTCATTCGTTCCCAAATTTCAATACTTTTATTACAGTCAGCCAGAGATTCATCATATCTAGTCATTGACATATATGTACTTCCTCTGTTCATGTAAGCCAAAGCTAAATTGTTTTCATCGTCAAGATTTCCTTTATTGTATAATCGCTCTAATATTTCAATAGCTACCGTTTTATCTGGCAAGGCTTTATCATTCTTATTTAAAAATTCATAGGCTATGCCTCTATTCATATAAGCTATGGCTAATTCAGCTTCCATTACAAGTTTACCTTCGGTAAGTAAATGCTCACCAATGTTTATACTCTTGTTAAAATTTTCAATTCCTTTATCATATACCGCCATTAAAGAATAAGTGCTACCTCTGTTTAAATAGGCCGTCAATAGATTATTTGTCATATTATTAATATTAAAGGCCTGACGTTTCTCTGAACAAATCCGCTCCATTAGCTCAATACCTTTATTAATAGTAGACAATGAAAAATCTAAATAAGACAATTTAGTATAGAATAAGCTTACAATAAAAAATATATTTACAACATTATCTATTTTTTCGTCATCGTCATTAAAAACCACAGAAGACTTTTCTGCAACTGCGGTTATATGCGATACTTCCTGCTTAAAGGAATCTAGTGATTCTTTGATATGTCCTTTCCAATCAATTAACAAGTGCGCTAGATCAAGGCCATAACCAAGCCATACGGAATCGTTTTTTAAATTTTTCTGCACAACCTCCTGCAGTAAACGATGCATATCAAGGACACGCTTCTCATCAGCAGAACAGGTATTGTTGCGCCCAGGAGTCAACAAAGAGTATCGTGTCAGGTCGCGGAGTATCTCGTTCCTTTGCAGAAGGTCAGCTATGCTTGTTTATAACGGCTTGGGTAAAACTTTGCTACCCCGGACAAACATATTAACAGGTATTTTGTCCGGAGCCAAATAAGCGCACATATTGAACATCTGCCGTGCCCCCTCATTAGTTATCTTCTGCATAGAGATATTCCATGTTTTAGAGATAATAGAAGCATAATCTACTAAATAATTTTCTTGCTCAAATGTCTCTGCGCCATACTCTCCGAGTAGATTAATATAATCATTATATGTAACTTTCGGTGTTTCCACAATATACGCCGCCGCTTGTTCAAGCGCAAGAGGAAGGCACTGCAACCGCTTTGCCAGTGTCTTGGCTAATTCATCGGAATAGGCTTCGCCGATTTTTTGTGTGCGATCCTTCAGGAATGTAACTGACTCCGTCTCATTGAAAACAATGATGTCTATAGACTTACTCCGAGGAAAATTACTGCTCCGTGTTGTAACAAGCACATGCCCTTTGCTGCTTTGAGGCATATATGCTCCCAGCCATTTATCAAAATCGTCTGAATCGGCATTGTTATAAATAAAAAGCCATTTCTCATTATTGTTGAACCATTGTTTCATGGCATCAATGATCTCGTCTGCCTTTGCATCGTTGGTTATTATTCTTTTTTCAAACGCAAAATCTCTGTAATAATTGAGTGCATTGGCCGAAGTCTCAACATTTACCCACCAGATTGTTTCGTATTCGTGCGAGTATCGATAGGCATACTCAAGGGCAATCGCCGTTTTGCCTACACCGCCTAAACCGGTAACCGCCTGAGTAAAGGACACCCTGTCTCCACTCTGAAAATTAGCATATGTGGCATTAAGTTTTTCATCCCGTCCTGTAAAATACGGATTCCTGGAGTGCGGCAAGTTATTCAGGGGCATATCGCCTGGAAAACGCGGCTTCATAGTGCCAGGGCGTCCCGATATGTTCCGCGCTCCGCTTAAATCAACTCCATTGAGTAGGTTTTTTATTGATGAATCTTCGTCCAGCCCAAATAAGTCGATATAGGCTATATCGGAGAAGATACCGGATGGGATCACATCCTCAATTCTTACAGGAATAAACGCCGCTTTTTCCAGATTGCGGTCTTTGGCGAATGCGGCTACCCATTCTGCTCTACAATAAGGTGAGTTAAGATATTTTTCAGATAAGACGGCAAGAAAACGTTCGGAATTTTTTAAAGCAGCGTCCATTTTATCGACGAAGTTATCGCCGATATTGAAATCCCATGCCTGGATTATTGTTTTATAACCCGCATCTTCCAATGTCCACGCTATCCATGTCGCCCACGTTACGTCTTTTCCTGTGTAACTGATGAAAAAATCCTTTTTAGCTCCCATCGTTAAATTCCAGCCTTATTATACAACTTTATTGTTTTTTCCGCAATTATTACTTTATTACTTTCCACTCGAATTAAGCCTCCGGGAAGCAATGTTCCAATAACCTTTACGAGCGCTGCCTTTAGCTCGGTAATTTCCTTGAAGTTAATTCGTTCCACATCTGCCGAAAGCATTGCCGAAAAATCCTTAACTGATTGTCCAAGCTCATCGCAGATTTTAAAAGCGGCCAAGATTTTCGGCAAGCCATCATTGCGCCGTTCATGTAAACTTACAGCATATTGATATTCCTCCAATGTATAAGCGCCCAGGTTTTTGCCTGAAAGAATCAGAAAAATATCGCTGTCGTCAATCTCCCGTAGGAATTCATTTTGCTTCCGCTCATCCGCAATAGCATTGTCCGCATATTCGCAGATAAACATGCGGAGAAATATGTTCTGATCAATAAGGATGTTCTCTATTTGCCTGATGAAATTCTTCAATGACATACGGTCATCTGCAAATTCTACAATTGAGGATGCTAGGAATATTTTTAGATGGTTCATCAGACAGCCCCTTGCGTTAGTTTGTTTCGTGTATTTTCAAATTCCTCCGTATAATCGCCGATGCCGTCTTCATTCATGGTTTCCCAAATATCCAATGCTTGTTGCCATGTCGCTTGGGCTGCTTGAAGCCGTTCTGTCTGCTCATAGAGTAAACCAAAACGATAGAGCTGGGAGGCAAGGTTATTTCTACTGCGGCTATCATCCGGGTTTTGTCCAAGAAGCTTTTTCCGTATATCCAATGCACGGTTGTATAACGGTTCGGCTTCCGTATAACGCTGCATTTTTCGATACATGCTGCCAAGGTTATTGAGTGCAAGAGCAAGTGAGCCTTCATATAGCTCTAGGTTTTCCGCTGCTAGCTTTTCGCGCAGGCTAATCAATTTGAAGTATAGCGGTTCGGCTTCTTCATATTTTTCCATGTCATGAAGCAAATAAACCAAATCGAGTAAGGTGCTGTTATAAGAGTCTGTATACATCGGTATATTAATCATCAGCCGCCCATAAACAACCAGCGCTTTCTTGTACAGCTCTTCGGCCTCGGGATAGCGCTGGGTGGTTTTGTACAATAATGCCAGATTGTTGCAGCTCCCTGCCAGATCCGGCTCGAAAGCAGCGGGGCTTTCCTTGGCCAGCCTCCCACGAATACCCAGCGCTTTCTTGTACAGCTCTTCGGCCTCGGGATAGCGCTGGGTGGTATAGTACAATGATGCCAGGTTGTTGCAGCTCAGTGCCAGATACGGCTCGAAAGCCGCGGGCCTTTCCTTGGCCAGCCGCCCATAAACAGCCAGCGCTTTCTTGTACAGCTCTTCGGCCTCGGGATAGCGCTGGGTGGTTTTGTACAATAATGCCAGGTTGTTGCAGCTCAGTGCCAGATACGGCTCGAAAGCCGCGGGGCTTTCCTTGGCCAGCCTCTCACGAATACCCAGCGCTTTCTTGTACAGCTCTTCGGCCTCCTTAAAACGATGTAATCCGTTATAGCAAATTGCGATCAAATTACAAGAGAAAGCAATTTCGTCTTCTTCTTTTTCTTCACTTTCGAGCCAATGCAAATATAACTGTGCATATTCTAAGGCTTTTCCAAAATGATTCTGCTTGTACAGATAAACGGCATACAAACGCAGCGATTTCCGTTCAAGTCCCCAGTCCTTTTCCAGTTTTATTGCCTTTTCAAAATTATGCTCAATTTCTGTAAAGCGGTTAGGCTTCTCTATTTTCATTTTCAACACATTCACGCGTAATAGCCGATTCTCCACAAGAGCCTGCCTGATTTTTTTCTCTTCATCTGATTTTTCTTGCTCAAGTACCTCTTCCTGCTCCAGTTCCTCTTCCTTCAGTGCCTGATCCGCCCCATCAATATCCCCTTCTTCCAAACATTGTCGGGCTAACATATAGCGTTGGGAATATACCCCAGTACCATCCTTCTCCAATAAAGAGCTTGCTGTTGTAATGACATTCATTTGCAAACTGTGTATAGTTTCTTCTCTCTCTTTTTTTCGTCTGCTAACATCAGGGTATGCTGCCCAAGCTTCCTCATCATCACGGTCTTTTTGCATACGCTTACGCAATGACCAATATTCTATATCCAATCTGGCATATTCTTCCTTCAATGCAGTAAGGTTCTTGTTGTTGAATATCATTGGTATATTATCAAGGGTCAGTGTCGTTAATTCTTTATCGTCCAATATTAGGGAAGAACCTTTCACGTCAACTTTGATATGTTCCAGCCCCAATGACTTTAACTGTAACACGACATTCAGCTTAACGGTGTCAATGTGGGTATATTTGCTGTTAAAGTGGCCAAGCTCGTTCCGCAGCTTGTCCATGAACGCCAGAGCGGTATCCTCCGGTTGGTTTCTGTCAAGCTGTTTATAATAGGTGATGATTTTGGGCGTTTTCTTTTCATGGAAAGCAGCATAAGCGGCTTCAAATTCCGCCCTTGCGCGGTCTTGGGGCTCGTCATGAAAAATGATATAGAACAATTCGCTGTTTTGTGCGGCTTCGACATCCTCGGCAAAGTCGCCTTCTCCGCTAATGTTAAGCTGAAAGTAGATATTCTGCGACGCATAACGGTCGTTAAGGTCGGCGACAAATGCGCCAAGTTCAGCAAGGTCGCGCTCAAGCTCCCGTAAAGAAGAGGTAAGGAATAATTTAATTTTTTTCATGCGGCCTCCTTTTTTTAAGAAGCTATTAATTTATATATTCAAATATTCGAGGAAGCAATGCACGAGCATCATCTCTTCCTTGCAAATATAGATTTAAAAGCTTCCTTGCATCTCTTTCTATATCCCGTATGTTCATTTCACGGCTTGGCCGAATAACAAAAATTTTCTCTTCTTGTTCCATTTTATTAATCTCTTCCAAGAGAGAATTGTATTGTTTGGGATAATTATCTAAAGTGGCAATCAATTCTGGATACTTTCCATAAAATATTCTAAATAAGAATTTTACTATTCCCGAAATATTCTTACTTCTATACTCAAAATCTCTGGTTAAAACAACTACTACTTTATCATATCCTTCCGAAAAAGCTTTATGTACGCCTATAGGGTCGGATATTGCCCCGTCTAGGTATGCAAAGCCGTCAATATTAACAGGCTTACTCAAAAGCGGCATACTGCTTGATGCTTGCAGCACTTGTACCAATTCACTGTAGTTATTTCTTTCAAAATATACCACCTTGCCGGTTTCACAATTTGTTGCGCCAATTAAGAACTTTTGTTTTGAGTTTATTAGTGCTTCTTCATTATATGGATATAGATCTTTGATGGGCGAGTAAAAGAGATAATCAAAATTAAAGACGCTTCCTTTTAAAAGGAATTGTTTTATACCAAAATAATTTGAATCATTGGAGTGCATTATGTTAATTCTTGCTGAACGACCTATATGGTTTGCAATATAATTTGCGCCATTAAGGGCACCTGCCGAAACTCCAATTACACAACCAAATTCAATGTTGTTTTCCATAAATACATCCAACACACCGGATGAATAAAGGCTCCTTAATGAGCCTCCTTCTAATACAAGAGCAACATTTTGAATTTGTTCACCGAATTGGTTAGAAGTATACGCTTGCGTCAAGATCGGAATTGTGTAAATAGACGGTCTGTAGAAAATGTATGGCATTAAAAAAATATACGCAAGAATTAACAATAAAAGATAAGCAATATTTTTCCTCATGTTTATAAGCCTTCCCGGTCAGACAAATTTATTTCTTTACCCATATTAAGCGTTAACTGTTTTGCTTAAGTATTCAGATACTTGAGAAAGTAAATTTAGAGTATCATCTCTTCCTTGTAAATACAAGTCTACAAGCTTTCTTGCATCTTTCTCTATCTCTTTTATGTTCATCTTACGGCTTGGTCGTATAACAAATATTTTCCCTTCCTGTTCCATTTTGTTGATCTCTTCTACCAGAGAATTATATTGATTGCTAGTATCATTTAATGCTGTAATCAATTCGGGATACTTTCCATAAAATAGCTTAAATAAAATTTTTACCATTCTTGAGAGCTTTTTATTTCTATACTCAAAATCTCTGGTTAGGATAACCACCACTTTATCATATCCTTCTGAAAACGCTTTATGTACGCCTATAGGATCGGATATTGCCCCATCCAGGTATGCTATACCGTCAATATTAACAGGTTTACACACCAACGGTATACTACTTGATGCTTGTAGTGCCTTTACCAATTCATTATAGTTATTCTTTTCAAAATATACCGCCTTGCCAGTTTCACAATTTGTTGCGCCAATTAAAAATTTTTGTCTTGAGTTTATTAACGCTTCTTCATTATACGGATATAGATCTTTTATTGGTGAATAAAAGAGATAATCAAAATTAAAGATACTTCCTTTTAAAAGAAACTGTTTCATGCCAAAATATTTAGGATCATTCGAGTGCATTATGTTGATTCTTGCAGAACGTCCTATATGTTTGGCAATGTAATTACCGGCATTAAGAGCACCTGCCGAAACCCCGATAACACAGGAAAACTCCATCCCGTTTTCCATAAACACATCCAACACGCCGGATGTATAAAGACTTCGTAATGCGCCTCCTTCCAAAACAAGAGCTGCCTTTATCACTAAGAATCATCCTCCGTAAAACTGCTTAATTTGGCCAGCATATAGTCCGTATTTATATGCTGACGTATTATCAACAAAAAAAGTACAAAAAAGATAACAAACCAAAACTCCATAACTACCCTTCCTAAGCCTTCTATCAAGATTAACGCGAAATTAGCTCCAATTAGAAGAAAAGCAACGACTATATAAAAGGTCCCCTCTCCTTTTAACCTGTCTGCTGCTTGCCTATTTAGTGAGGTTTTTTTTGCTAAGACCAAATGCAATATAGCAACCAGTATCCACTCTATTCCAAGCCATGTTGGCCAAAGCCAATTAATGATTAACGAAAGAAGAACAGAAATTATTCCCCATACTAGAACGAGAACACATATCATAAATTCCGGGCTTTTTTTACTCAAGAATATTTTCGCAAAATAGAAAAGATAGTGGTATATATAGAATATAGCTCCCCCCATTGCAAGCACAGCCAATGCAAGAATATTGGGATCCATTTCATATATCGAAAAGAAATCATATTTTATTACAAAATTGAAAAGAGCAAAGTTTAAAAAGAAATCTCTTGTGTCAAAATCCTTTATTACATACCATACACATACTCCAACTATCATAGCACAAAGTACCTTCATAAAAGTGCGTATAAGGTTGCTACTCTTGTCTTCATTGATAGTATGTTTATAATATACAGACACTTCCTCCGTTGCTTCTCCGCCGCTTTCCATCAACTTATTTATTTTATTGCAATAAAATTCTATATTAACCATTATTTGTGCAGATAAGTTTTCGTTGCAACATGATGTTATTTTTTCAATCAAATACTCATGAGATAAGATATATGGACTGTCTTCATTTTTGTCATGGGTTAGTTCAATAATTTCTTGTTTCTTTAAACTCTCTAATATTGTTTTCACAGTATTCTCAGGCGCAAAAGTAATGTTTTGGAAATCACGTCTGGTCAATAATCCATTTGAACAACAAAGAGAATAGAGTATTATCATCGCTAACTCCGGCGTTTCCAGTCTTGCCAACATTCTTTCAAGATGGTATTTAAAAATTAATTCCATTGTGTCTTCTTCTGTTCTGACTTTTTCTGTTTTATCAGAAAGTACACCCATATATATTTCACGATCCCTTTCTATTTTAAAATAATTTCTTGCAGCATTTATTTCAATCATTGAGACATTCTCTGGATCAACCAATTCATTGGCAAAAAATTTGTATCGCTCATCGTCTTCTTCTCCACACTCTCCCTTTATTTGCTTTAACATACTATCTTTATCCTTAAGTTCGATTTCAGGAAAATAATTTTCATATTCTTCTGGTTTTTTATTTAATTTCTTTAAAACATTAATATATTCCTCGTTCGTAAAAACAAAAACAACAGATATAGCTTTTTTTTTAGAATTATCTTGCAAAAAATTTGTGATTTGAGTAAAAGCGTCTTTATATCTTGGTAGAATTAGTTTTTCAAATTGATCAAATATTATGATCTGGCGTATATTATTTCGCTCATATCTACCATAAATAATATCTAAAATTGTAGTATCAGTAGCTGTTGGGTGATAAACAAAGTCTGCATTAACATTGG